>DASRDL010000447.1:0-3262 GCA_035652635.1 Hyphomicrobiaceae bacterium
CGCCTCCTTGGTCGCTGCCTTATTATGTCTCGTTTATGACGGCAGCATCGAGCGCTTCGCAAGTGCGAAAACGAGCCTAGGGCGGCAATTTTTGGGTGTCAATTGGGCAACGACCGCGTCACTTTGGACATCTGTTGGGCAAGTTGTGGCGCAGTTCGGACACCGCAACTCAAGCCGAAGTGAGCCAACGGTCGAAAAGCGGTACGCCTGGCCGGCGCAAGAAGACGATGAGGACGGCTCCGGCAACCAATCCGCCGATGTGTGCCCACCAGGCCACTTGGTCAGGCTGATTGAGCAACACCATGACGACCTGGGTGGCCACCCATACGCCCAGCACCCAGGCCGCCGAGATTCGCAGCGGGATGAAGCGGAAGGCCAGCACCCACACCAGCACGCGCGGGTGCAGGATGAGGTAGGCGGCAATGACGCCGGCCACGGCTCCGCTGGCGCCGATCAGCGGCAGCTTGGAGGTGGGAAGCATGTAGGCGTGCGTCAGTCCGCCGGCGACCCCGCAGATCAGGTAGAACGCGAGGTACTTGAGGTGGCCCATGGCGTCCTCGACGTTGTCGCCGAACACCCACAGAAACAGCATGTTCGAGGCGAGGTGCAGGATGTCGCTGTGCAGGAACATGTAGCTGAGGAGCGTGTACCCCTCCGGCACGCCGATCTGATCGAAAGGGCCGCGCGCCGGGCCACCGAACACACCGACCTGGAACAGCTCCGACGGGATCATGGCGAAGCTCGCCGCGGCCGACTGGCCCGCCGGCACGTTCTGCCACAGAAAGACGGCGACGTTGGCGGCGATCAGTCCCACGGTCACCCACTGGAAGCTGATCGACCGCAGGGGATTGTCGTCTGAGAGCGGGATAAAAACCACGGCGGGCTACCTTTGCTGAGGCCGGCCGCGGAGGGCGCCGGCAGGACGGCTACCGGTTCTGCCCCGGCACCCACAGGACGTCGCCTTCGCCGCGCGCGTTCACGTAGCGGCTGGCCACAAACAACAGGTCGGACAGGCGATTGATGTAGCGCAGTGCGGCCTCGCCGACGCTCTCGTCGGGCAGGCTCGCGAGCTCCACCATCGAGCGCTCGGCCCGCCGGCAGACGGTGCGAGCCACGTGCAGCGCCGCCGCCGCCGCCGACCCGCCCGGCAGCACGAACGAGCGCAGCGGCTTCAGATCGGCGTTCATGCGGTCGATCTCGTCCTCGAGGCGCTTCACCTGGGCGTCGCTCATGCGCAGCGGCTGCTGCCGCGCACCGACGCCGCGCTCCGGCATGGTGAGGTCTGCGCCCAGGTCGAAGAGATCGTTCTGGATGCGGCCGAGCATGGCGTCGACCTCGGGATCGGCCTCGCGCACGTGCTGACGCGCCACGCCGATGGCGGCGTTGGTCTCGTCGACGGTGCCGTAGGCGGCGATGCGTGCGGAGTGCTTGGGCACCCGCTCGCCGGTACCGAGCGCGGTGAGGCCGGCATCGCCGGTGCGCGTATAGATCTTGTTGAGAACGACCATGCCGTGTCCAGCTCGCAAGCGGGGCGAGCACTCCTCTGGCAGCCTACCGGGCGCACGCCGAGGGTCAAGCGCGCTGCCGGGCACTCCCTCAGGATCGCATCAGATACAGCATGATCATGGCCACGACGATGGCAAGGAACTGCAAGCCCACCCGCCAGCGCATGAGCGTCTGGCTGAGGGCCGGGCTCGTGCCCCGCATCATGTTCCACAGGCCGGCGAGCAGCACCACGAAGACGGCGCCCACGGCCAGCATTGTCACAAAGTTGGTTGCGCTCTGCATGGCTCCGGCCCGGCATGGGTGCTGGAAGGCTCTGCCCACCGCTGATCGCTGCCACTGCAACACGGCGGCAACGGTCCGTCGGCTAAACTCATCCATGCCACAATTAGCGTGATCCCTAACAGGGAATTCGCGCATGCTGCTTCGCTGGGCCGGCGATTCGCCGGCGCTGCGTTGCGGGCCTCGAGAGGGCGCATTGGCCAGGGTGGCACCTACAGCGCTGGGGAGCCGGGGGCGGACCCCCCGTGTGCGGCCTTGCGCTATCGGTGCGACCACGGGTGCTGTGGTTGTCGCTGTGCTGGCGCTCGCCGTCGCGGCCGAAGCCCAGAGCGGCCGCAAAGACGAGGCCCGCAAGCGGCTCGAAGCCGACCGCGCCCGGCTGGAGGCGGCCGAGCGCCGCTCCAAGGACCTGCAGAGCGACGTCGACCAGATCGCCGCCGAGCGCGAGCGCATCAACGGGCGGCTGGTGGAGACCGCCAAACTGGTGCAGCAGAGCGAGGCCCAGCTCAGCCTGATCGAGTCGCGGCTGGGCGAGCTCGACGCCCAGGACAAGCAGCTGCGTGAATCGCTGGAGTCCCGCCGCGACACCCTCTCGGCGCTGCTCGGGGCCATGCTGCGCATGGGCCGGAATCCGCCGCCGGTGATGGTGGCGAGCCGGCACGACATGCTCTCCACCTTCCGCTCGGGAACGCTGCTGGCGCCGGTGCTCGAGGAGCTCGGCAGCGAGGCGCGCGCCCTGACCGACCAGCTCAAGGACCTTGCGCGCGTCCGCGACAGCATCCGCACGGAAGGCGAGAAGCTGCGCGCGGAGACGGCGCGGCTCAACGACACCCGCCTGCGGCTCGCCAGCCTGCAGGAGACGAAACGCCAGTCGCTCGCCGAGCGCCAGGCCCAGCTCAACGAGGTGCGCCAGGCCGCCGCCGAGATCACCAAGAGCGTGTCGGACTTGAGCGACCTCATCTCCAAGCTCGACCGCGAGGTGGCGGACCGCACCGGGCTCGGCTCCTACGAGCAGGAAGTGGCGGCGGCAGCGGCGGCCGCCGACAAGGTCGCGAGCGCGGCGCCGCCTGCGGCCGGCGGCCAGCCGGAGGGCAAGGGCGCCAAGGCAGCGGCGGCGCCGGCAACCGCGTCGCCGGGCCAGGGCGGCGCCGTCGTGCTGGCGCCGAGCGGCGACCGGATGGCGATGCTGACGCCCGGCCGTATCAAGCCCGCCATCCCGTTCCCCGACGCCAAGGGCATGTTGCCGCTGCCGGCCGCGGGGCGGCGCGTACTGAACTTCGGCGAGAAGACCCAATACGGCAGCCAGTCCAAAGGCGTGGTGCTGGAGACCCGGCAGGGCGGCCAGGTCGTGTCACCGTCGGATGGCTGGATCGTCTACGCCGGCGAGTTCCGCAGCTACGGCCAGCTCTTGATCATTAACGCTGGCGGGGGCTATCATATTCTTCTTGCTGGGTTATCTCAGATCGACGTGCAGCTC
>DASRDL010000448.1:0-2733 GCA_035652635.1 Hyphomicrobiaceae bacterium
CCTCGTCGGCGTTGCCCTTGGTGTCGCGCGGGATCAGCTCGATCTTGCGGCCGAGCACGCCGCCCTGGCCGTTGATCTCGTCGACGTACATCTGCGCGCCCTTGAGCGCCGGCTCGCCGAACAGGGCGCCGGGCCCCGACAAGATCATCGGGTAGCCGACCTTGATGGGCTTCTGGGCGAGGGCCTGGCCGGGCGCCAGCAGCATGACGGCGCTCGCAGCTGCGAGCATGAGACGCATCATCGGTTTCCTCCTTGGCACGGCGCTTCTTTGTTGTAGAGAATGTCGATGACGACCTGAAGGAAGTCAACGAGCTTTGCGGCAAGGCAACCTTGCCTGCACGCGCTGGCTTCGCCGACGAGGGAGGCGCATGAGGTTCGCGCCGCCGGGCTGGCTCGGTACCGTACCGCCGATGCGCCGCGAGGTGCACTTCGGCGGCCGCATCGTGCGCTGCTTTGCCGACAGGCCGAGATCAGCCTACGCACTGCTTGCCCGCGCCGCAACCGCCAATCCGGACGGCGAGGCGGTCGTGTGCGGCGAGGCGCGCCTCACCTACCGCGCCTTCGAGGGGCTGGTCACTGCCTGCGCGGCCGGCCTTGCCGCGCGGGGAGTGGGTCGCGGCGACCGGGTGGCGCTGCTCATGGGCAACGACATCGCCTTCCCGGCGGTGCTGTTCGCGGCGCTGCGGCTCGGGGCGATTGCCGTGCCGGTCAGCACGCGCGAGCAGACCCCTGGGCTCGCCTACATGCTCGAAAACTGCGGCGCCAAGGTCATCGTGCACGACGCCGACCTTGCCGGCCTCCTGCCGCAGCCGGCCGCCGTGCCCGCGCTTGCGCACCGCATAGCGGTAATGCCGGGCGAGCCCGACGGCGGCCTCGGCGCCCTCCTCGGCGGCCGCGGCACCGCCGCGCCGCCGGCCGCAGACGTGGGGGAGGAGGAGACCGCGGTCATCCTCTATACCTCCGGCACCACCGGGCGGCCCAAGGGAGCGATGCTGACCCATCTCGGCATCTGCCACTCGGCCATGCACTACCTCTACTGCATGGGGCTCACGAGCCGCGACCGGGCGGTGGTGGCCGTGCCCATGAGCCACGTCACCGGCGTCGTGGCCTTGATCGCCGCCATGGTGGCGGCTGCCGGCACGCTGATCGTCATGCGCGCCTTCAAGGCGGCCGAGTTTTTGGCGCTGGCCGAGCGCGAGCGCATGACGCACACGCTGCTCGTGCCTGCGATGTACAACCTGTGCCTGCTCGAGCCCGGCTTCGAGACCGCCGACCTCTCCGCCTGGCGGCTCGGCGGGTTCGGCGGCGCACCGATGCCCACCGCCACCATCGAGCGGCTGGCGCGCCGGCTGCCGGGCCTGCAGCTCATGAACGCCTATGGCGCCACCGAGACCACCTCGCCGGTCACCCTGATGCCGCCGTCGCAGACGGCGGCACGACTCGACAGCGTCGGGCGCGCCGTGCCGTGTGCCGACATCGTGGTGATGGACGAGCAGGGCCGCGAGGTGGCGCCGGGCGTGGAGGGCGAGCTGTGGCTCGGCGGGCCGATGGTGGTGAGCGGCTACTGGGCCAATCCGCAGGCGACGGCCGACAACTTCGTCGGCGGCTTCTGGCGCTCGGGCGACCTCGGGTCGGTGGACCGCGACGGCTACGTGCGCGTCCTCGACCGCAAGAAGGACATGATCAACCGCGGCGGCTACAAGATCTACTCCGTCGAGGTCGAGAATGTGCTCATGGCCCACCCCGACGTCGTGGAGGCCGCGGTGATCGCCAAGCCCTGCCCCGTGCTGGGCGAGCGCGCCCACGCGATCGTGTGCACCAGGCGCGACGGGGTGGAGCCCGAGGACTTGGCCCGGCACTGCGCCGGCGCCCTTGCCGATTACAAGGTGCCCGACTCCTTCAGCTTCCGGCGCGAGCCCCTGCCGCGCAACGCCAACGGCAAGGTCATGAAGCGCCAGCTGCGCGAGGAGCTGCCGGGCGCCGCCGCCTCGTAGGCGGGTCGGAGCGAAGCACGCAGCGCAACGTTTGCAGGGTCGTCCAAGCTTGGGCTGCGCGCCGACGCGCCAACCCAACCTACGCCGTCACGACCAGCCGCTCGCCGCGAGCTGAGCCTTGAGCTCTTTCTCTGCCTCGGCCAGCCGCGCCGCGTCCGTGCAGCGCAGAACCAGCTGCGTGCCCGGCCGCCCGTCCCTCTGGAAGGGGTAGCTGCCCATGGGCACGTCGGGGAAGCGCTTTTGCAGGCCCGCGAACATATCGGCGATCTCCCCCTCGGGCCGGTGCAGGTCCATGGCGAAGGAGAGCATCTTCTTGCCGGTCTTGAGGAACTTGGTGGCCGCGTCCAGCATCACGTGCATGATGGCGGGGATGCCGGCCATGACTATGACGTTGCCCAGCATGAAGCCCGGCGCGATCGAGATGCTGTTCTCCACGAGCTGGGCGCCGAAGGGAATGCGCGCCATCCTCAGCCGCGCGGGCGTCATCTCGACGCCGCGGCGCTGGAAGTAGGCGCGCATGGGCGCCGCCGCCCGCTCGTCCACGTCGATGACGACGCCGAATGCCTTGGCAATCGAGTCCGCGGTGATGTCGTCGTGCGTGGGGCCGATGCCGCCGGTGGTGAAGACGTAGTCGTAGCGCTTGCGCAGGGCGTTCACCGCATCGACGATCTCCGTCTCGTCGTCGGGGATGACGCGCACCTCCTTGAGCTGGATGCCGATGGCGGTGAGATGGTCGGCG
>DASRDL010000449.1:0-2825 GCA_035652635.1 Hyphomicrobiaceae bacterium
GGCACGCCGATGTAGGCGGCCTGGTCGGGGCGCAGCTGCGTGAGCTTGGCGCCGATCTTGGCCAGGTGCAGGCGCGCGACCTTCTCGTCGAGGTGCTTGGGCAGCGTGTAGACCTTCTTCTCGTACTTGCCGGCGTTGGTGAAGAGCTCGATCTGGGCGAGCGTCTGGTTGGTGAAGGAGGCCGACATCACGAACGAGGGGTGGCCCATGGCGTTGCCGAGGTTCACGAGGCGGCCTTCCGACAAAAGAATGATGCGCTTGCCGTTGGGGAAGGTGATCTCGTCCACCTGCGGCTTGATGTTGGTCCACTTGAAGTTGCGCAAGGCCGCCACCTGGATCTCGTTGTCGAAGTGGCCGATGTTGCAGACGATGGCGCGGTCCTTCATGGCGCGCATGTGGTCGAGCGTGATGACGTCCTTGTTGCCGGTGGCCGTGACGAAGATGTCGGCCCGCGGGGCGGCCTCCTCCATGGTGACCACCTCGTAGCCCTCCATGGCGGCCTGGAGCGCGCAGATGGGATCGACCTCCGATACCATCACGCGGCAGCCGGCCTGCCGGAGCGAGGCGGCCGAGCCCTTGCCGACGTCGCCGTAGCCCGCCACCATGGCGATCTTGCCCGCCATCATGACGTCGGTGCCGCGGCGAATCCCGTCGACCAGCGATTCACGGCAACCGTAGAGGTTGTCGAACTTCGACTTGGTGACGCTGTCGTTGACGTTGAACGCCGGCCACAGCAGCGTGCCCTTCTTCTGCATCTCGTAGAGGCGATGCACGCCGGTGGTGGTTTCCTCCGACACGCCCTTGATGGCGCGGCCGAGCTCGCCGAACCAGCCCTTGGGCTTCTCCTTCAGCGTCCTCTTGAGGAGCGCGAACAGGATCTCCTCCTCCTCGGAGCCGGGCTTGTCGAGGAAACCGGCATCCCCGCTCTCGGCGCGCACGCCCAAATGCACGAACAGGGTGGCGTCGCCGCCGTCGTCGAGGATCATGTTGGGCATGCCGCCGTCGCCCCACTCGAACAGGCGGCGGGTGTAGTTCCAGTAGTCCGTCAGCGTCTCGCCCTTGACTGCGAACACCGGCGTGCCGCCGGCGGCGATGGCGGCCGCGGCGTGATCCTGGGTGGAGTAGATGTTGCAGGACACCCAGCGCACGTCGGCGCCGAGCGCCTTCAGGGTCTCGATCAGCACCGCCGTCTGGATGGTCATGTGCAGCGAGCCGGCGATGCGGGCGCCCTTGAGCGGCTGCCTGGCGGCGTATTCCTCGCGCGTCGCCATCAGGCCCGGCATCTCCGTCTCGGCCAGCGAGATCTCCTTGCGGCCGAAGTCGGCGAGCCCGATGTCCTTCACTACGTAGTCGCTGTGACGCGTCATTGGCGCTCCTCTTCCGGCGGGGCTGCGGCTTGCTCGTGCGGTGCTGCGACGGGGCGAACACGGGCCGCAGGGCTGCGGCGGACCCGCGCGCCGGCCCTCTATAGCGGCTCCCCGGGGGCGGCGCAATAAAGATATAAAGAAGTCCTTATATCTCTGCCGCGGGCAGGTTCTGCGAGATTGGTCAGCTCTCCTCGCCGAAGCCGGACTGCACCAGGGCCACCAGCGCCTCGATGGCCTCCGGCCCCTCCGGCCCCTCGGCTTCCAGCAGGATCACCGAGCCGGGCCCGGCCGCCAGCATCATGAGCCCCATGATGGAGGTGCCGCCCACGACCTGGCCGTCGCGGATCACGCGCACGGTGGCATCGAAGCTCTCGGCGCACTTGACGAACTTGGCCGAGGCGCGCGCGTGCAGCCCCTTGCGGTTGCAGATCGTCACCTCGGCCCGGGGCTTGTCGCCGTTCGAAACCACGCTCGGCTCCAGCCTCAAGGCTCGCCGGAAAGCACCTGACTGGCCACGCTGATGTACTTGCGGCCCGCTTCCTTGGCGGCGTTGACAGCGGCGGCGAGCGTGGCATCGCCGCGCACGCTGGCCAGCTTGATCAGCATCGGCAGGTTGATGCCGGCCAGCACCTCTGCCCCCGTCTCCGCCATCACGGAGATCGCCAGATTGGACGGGGTGCCGCCGAACATGTCGGTCAGCACGATCACGCCGGTGCCTGTATCGACCCGGCGCACGGCCTCGATCAGCTCCGTGCGCCGCGCCTCCACATCGTCCTCGGGGCCGATGGGCAGCGCTTCCAGCTGCTCCTGCGGCCCCACCACATGCTCGAGCGCGGCTCGGAATTCGCCGGCCAGGCCTCCGTGGGCGACAATGACGACGCCGATCATAGCGAGGTGCGCATCCTTCGCTTGGGACGCCTACCTACCCGGTTGCCCCGCCGACAGCCGATTCTGCCGGAGGCGGCGCATGATGGTCGAGCCGCCCCCGGCGAGGCAAGCAGAAAGAGGCACGCAGCGCGGTGCGGATCAGCTGTGTTTCGCGTGCGCCAAAGCCACCGCCAGCTTGATGGGTGCCGAGGCCTCCCACGGCGCCAGCCGCACCAGTGGCAGCTCCACCCCCAGCAGGCGCACGGTATGCCCTTCCTGCGGCATGCGCTCGACCTCCGGGGGCGCCACCAGGTCCACGACCAGTCCGAGCTCGGCCTCGCTGAGAGCCTTCACCTCGACGATGCCGATGCCGCGCACCTCCAGCTTGCCGCGGATCGTATCCGGCGATCTGGCGAGCAGGCGTGCGCCGTCACGGACGAGCTGCACCTGATCGTCGGCCACCAGGATCGGCGCCTCCAGCGCTGCCGGTCCGCGCCGGGCCAGAAACAGGAACCGCAGCGCCAAGTCGGACTTTCCCGACCCGGACGGCCCCCGCAGCAGCGCCGCGGTGCGTCCGAGAGCGACGGCGGT
>DASRDL010000450.1:0-5512 GCA_035652635.1 Hyphomicrobiaceae bacterium
TCGTAGTCGGCGTCCCTGCACAAGTCGCGCACGAAGGCTCGCGCCGTCGTCTCGTCGATGCCTCTGAGCCACCAGTAGACGGTCTGGAAGGCGGCATCCTTCTCCGCCGGCGTGCCGCAGCGCAGCCGCCGCTGCACGCCGTCGATCTTCACCGACAGCGCGTCGACCTTGACGATCACGTTCTCGAGCGCCAGCCACCACAGATCGCCGCGCCCGTCCGCGTAGTCGGTCGGTACGTAGACGGCAAACGGCAGATTGTGGCGCTTGAAGATCGGATAGGCGAACTCGAGGGTGTCGCGGTAGCCGTCGTCGAAGGTGAAGCACACGAAGGGATGGCTGTAGTCCCCCTCGATGAGGCGGAAGTGCGCCTCGTCGAGCGAGACGACCTCGAAGCCGCGCTCCTGCACCTGATCGATGACCTCCTCGAGGAAGCGCGGCGTCACCTTCAGGATGCGGTTGGGCTCGAAGCTGCCGGGCTGCTCGGGGCGCACGTGATGCAGCATGAAGACGGCGCCGACGCCGCGCGTCAGCGGTGCCATCATGGCGTCCGCGCCCGAATAATGCAGGGCGGACAGCATGGCCTTGAGGAATGTCGTGCGCCGGCTCATGACGGTGCTCGGCCTCCCCACCCTTTTCGCCTCAGCCTAGCGAGCCGCCGGCCGTGATCAAGCCCGCCGCGGCACGCGCCCGGCCCGCCGGCTCATAGCGGATGACGTCGAGATTCGCCACCGTGAAGCCGAGGAAATCGCCCGGCGCCGACGGCTCGGCGGTGCCTTCCGTCACCGCGACGCCGGCGTCGATGCGGCCCTCGATGGTGATGAACAGCTGGCGCAAGCTCTCCCAGGTGCCGGCAATCACCACGTGAGCATAGGCTTCATCGAGTGCGTCGAGCAGCATGTCGACGCGCTCCTTGTCCTTGGCCGCGGTCGTGCCGGCGGCGCTGGAGCCGGCGGCGATGACGTGCGCTTCCGAGCCCGCCATGCGCTCGACCACGTCCTCGAAGGAGGCGCGGCCGGCGAGGACGTCGACGATGCCGAGCGTCGGGGACACGCCGAGATCCGGCGCGAGACCGGCGCCGTCCAGGCTCCAGTCGAGCAGGATCACCTGCTGGCCCTGGCGGGCAAGCTCACGCGCGATGTCGATGGCGGCGCGGCCGGCCCCCGCACCCCCGCCGGCTACCACGGTGCGGAAGCCCGATCTGCCATTGGCCTTGGCGATCAGGTGGCGGGCCACCGACGGCAGGGTGCGGGCCGTGAGGCGCGGCGGTGCGGCCGGCGCCGGGTGCGCATCCGCGGGCAGCGCGACGGGTTGCTCGAGGGCGCCGCCGCCGGTCGCGGGCGTGCGCGCCATGCCGAACAGCTCGCGGGTGACGACGAAGGCGAGGCTGAGCAGCAGCGTGGCCGTCACCGCCAGCAGCGACATCATGCCCACTTTGGGCCAGGCCTTCTCGCTCGAGGGCCGCGCGCGGGAGACGATCTGCACCTCCACGGGCACGGCCCCGGCGTCGCTGGTGGTGCGCGCCGCCTCGAGCTGGCTCTGCACGCGCTCGAACTCGGCCCGCTTCGACTTGGCGAGGCTCTCGAGCGCGCGCAGCTTCACCTCGTCGGAGCCGGAGCTGACCACGCGCTTCTTGGCCTCCTCGATGCGGCGGCGGATACCGTCCTCGCGCAAGGCCGCCACCTTGGCATCGCGCTCCAGCCCCTGCACGATCTTCTCCACCTCGGCGTTGATCTGCCGGTTGAGGCCGGCGAGATCGGCATAGAGCTGCTTCATGCGCGGATGCGCCGGCAGCAGCGTGGCCGACAGCTCGGCGATCTGCCGCTCGACGCGCACGCGCTGCTCGACGAGCCGCGGCACCAGCTGCGACCTCTGCACGTCCGACAGCGTCTCGGCGCCGCCGCGGGCGACGATATCGCGCGCCTCGCGGGCGCGCGCCTCGGCTTCGGCGCGGGCCGTCGCCGCCTTGGTGAGCTCGCCCGTCAGCTCGGTGAGCTGCTGCTCGTTGAGGGTAGCCTTGTCGCGGCCGCCGTCGAAGATGTTGGCCTGGCCGCGGAAGCGGGTCACCTCAGCCTCGGCCTGCGCCACCTCCTCGGCCAGCTTCTGGATCTGCGGCGCCAGCTTGGCGCGCGCGTCGCTGCTCTCCAGCACGGCACGCTGGGCGAGGTCGTCGCGGTAGAGCTGGGCGAGGTCGTTGGCGGCCTGGGCGGCGAGCTTGGGATCGGCCGACAGGAACTCGATCATGATGCCGCGCGTGTCCTTGATCTGGTAGACGCGCAGCGCGTCGTAGTAGGCGGCGAGCACGCGATCCTCCTCGCTCTGGCCGGGGCGGGGGCCGACCAGGCCCAGGAGCTGCAGGAGCTGGCCGAAAGGCCCGCGCTCGACGCGCGCGCTGTTGAACTCCGGTTTCGCGGCCAGGTCGAGGTCGCCGATCACCTTGAGGGCGAGGTCGCTCGAGGTCAGCGCACGCACGTGCGTGGCGATCGCCTCCTTGTCCATGCGCACCGACACGAGCTCGGGACTGTTGGGATCGCGGCGCGGCTCGAACGGGTTGCCGATGCCCTTGGAGACGATCTCGATCTGTGCCTGCGAGGCGTACTTGGGCGTGATCAGGGACAGCACCAGGAAGGTGGCCAGGCCCACCGCCGTGGTGGCGATCAGCAGCTTGGGCAGGGCACGGCGAACGGCTACTCCGAGGGCGACGAGGTCGATGTCGTCCGGAGAGGCAGCCGGATGCGTTCGCATGATGGGCCCCGTGAGCTCGGCTGTCGGGTGCGTCGCCTGCATTAGAGCCATGGGAAGTGAGCTTTTTCTTAAGCTTTCTCGGGAAGGGGCATCGGCAAAAACTTTCTTAACCCGCGCTGCCTACAACTGGGACACGGCCGCGTCGGTGCGCCACCTCTGTCGGCCACGCTCGGCCACGTAATGCAAGAGGCCTGCCGGTCCCATGTCCCGCAGCTCACGTCGGTTTGTCGGCGCGGTCGCCGCCCTCGCGATCGGCAGCGCGCTCGCGGGCTGCCGGCATGCGTCACCGTGGGACACCGAGCTCGCCATCGCCCCGCCGGATGCTCTGCCGGCCGCCATGCCCGCCTGGGGGCCGCCCCTGGTGGTCGCCGCCGCCGAGGTGGTCGAAGAGGGTGACGGCCCCTACCTCCTCGACAGCGGCGACAAGCTGCGCATCTTCGTTTACGGCCACCCCAACCTCTCGCGCCTCTATACCGTCGACCAGCAGGGCATGGTCTCGGTACCGCTGATCGGCGACGTCCCGGCGCGCGGCCGCACCACCAGGGCGCTCGGGCGCGCCATCGCCGCCCGCCTCGGCGCGCAGTACGTGAAGGACCCCCAGGTCACCGTCGACATCGCGCAATACCGGCCGTTCTTCATCCTGGGCGAGGTGCGCAACGCCGGACAGTACCCCTTCGTCAGCGGCATGACGGTGCAGGCCGCCGTCGCCATTGCCGGCGGCTATGCCGACCGCGCCGACGAGCGCCGCGTCCAGATCACCCGCCGCCACCGCGGCGGAATCATAGAGAAGATGGATGTACCACCGGACTACTCTGTTCAGCCCGGCGACACGATTTACGTCTACGAGCGCTGGCTCTGAGCACCAGAGCCCCCGCGCCGACACCGAGGCACGCCGCCGGATCCTGCACTGCCTGCGGGCGCCCGTCGGCGGATTGTTCCGCCACGTCTGCGACCTCGCCGGCGAGCAGGCGCGGCAAGGACATCTGGTGGGCATCGTGTGCGACGCCGCCATCGGCGGTCTGCTCACCGAGATGCGCCTGCGGGCGCTCGAGCCCAGTCTCGCGCTCGGCATCATGCGCACGCCCATGAGCCGGGAGCTCGGCTTGAGCGACGTCTCCGCCTATCTCGCCATCCGCCGACACGCCCGCGACCTCGGCATCGACGTCATCCACGGCCACGGCGCCAAGGGCGGCGCCTATTCACGGCTGGTTGGACGCGCCCTGAGGCGCGGCGGTGCCCGCATCGCCTCCTGCTACACGCCGCACGGTGGCAGCCTGCATTACGATCCCGCGAGCCCGGCTGGGCGCATCTACATGCTGCTCGAGCGCATGCTGGCGAGCGCCACCGATGCTCTGGTGTTCGAGAGCGCCTATTCCGCCGCCCGCTACGCCGCCCAGGTCGGCAAGCCGTCGTGCGCGGCGCGCATCATCCCCAACGGGCTCGGCCCCGACGACTTCAGCCGCACCCTGCCCCGCGCCGATGCCGCCGATTTCCTGTTCGTGGGCGAGCTGCGCCGGCTCAAGGGTGTCGACGTGATGCTCGCCGCACTCGCCCGCGTGTGCGGGCAGCGGCCCGCAACGGCGGTGATCGTCGGGACCGGACCGGACGCGGCGGCGCTGCAGAGCGAGACGGAGAGGCTCGGCCTCGGCGGAGCGGTCTCCTTTCGCGATCCCATGCCGGCCCGCGAGGCGTTCGGCCACGGGCGCGTGCTGGTGGTGCCGTCGCGCGCGGAGAGCTTTCCCTACATCGTGCTGGAGGCCGCCGCTGCCGGCCTGCCGATGCTCGCCACCGACGTCGGCGGCATTCCGGAGATCGTCGCCGGCACCGACACCGCCCTGTTGCCGCCCGAGGATATCGGTGCGTTGGCCGAGGCCATGCTCGGCACGCTCGATGAACCAGCGACTGCCCGTGCCAAGGCCCTGCGCCTTCAGGCGGCCGTCGCCAACCGGTTTACGGTCACGGCCATGGCGAACGCGGTGCTCGATCTCTACGACGCGGTGCTGGCCGAACGTCCAGCCGCCGTGCCTTGAGCGGCGTCGCGCTGGCGGAAGTCCCATCGCGTGGCCGTCTGCTCGAACCTCTTCTCGTAGAGTCCGAACCCCACGGCCGGCCGGAAGCGATGGACCGGCTGCGCCGTCTCGCGCACATCCCACGCGTACTTCTTCTTGTACGCGGCGGCGAACCTGTCGAATTCTGCGTGCGCGGTGCCGATCGTCTCTACGGTCCCTTCCAGGACCACGGCCTCCCCCGCATCGTCCGTGCCGATGGCGCATCCGGGATTTGCCGCCAGGTTGCGAGCCTTGCGTGAGGCGGCTCCCGTGCTGAACCAGAAGCTGTTATCGAGCCACACGCCCCAGACGATCATGAGATGGGGTGCGCCATTCGGGCGCGTGGTGGCGATCCAATACTGCCGGCTCCTCTTCAGCCGGTCGGCCGCCCATCTCCAGGGCAGGACTCTTGCCTTCTTGGCCGACAGCTCGTAGCCGGCAACGGCCAGGCGGGTTGCCCGGGGCGCAGCGGCTGGTGTGTCCTGCGTCCTCGGTTTGCGCCTGATTGCTTGCCGCGCCATCGCTGCCTCCCGGCCTTCAGGCGGCCCGCTTCCTGCGCACTGGAGGTCGTCGTCCTCTGCCGCGCTCGGCGGTTGCGGCGACGGCCATCGTGTCGATCGGGCGGCTCGGCGCCTCGGTGGCCGTGAAGTGTCCCACCGCCACCGGATCGCTCGCGGGAAACGTCTCCTTCAACCCCTCGTCGAGCAATTCGTCGAGGTGCC
>DASRDL010000451.1:0-4491 GCA_035652635.1 Hyphomicrobiaceae bacterium
AACGCGGCCGACGTCGCGCAGCACGGCGCGGGCCTGCAATTTGCCGTGCGTGATGATCTGGGCCACGCGGTCGGCGCCGTACTTGCCCTGCACGTAGCGGATCACCTCGTCGCGCCGGTCCTGGCAGAAGTCGATGTCGAAGTCCGGCATCGAGATGCGCTCGGGGTTGAGGAAGCGCTCGAACAGCAGGCCGAAGCGCAAGGGATCGAGGTCGGTGATGGTGAGCGACCAGGCCACCACCGAGCCCGCACCCGAGCCGCGCCCGGGCCCCACGGGGATGCCGTTCGCTTTGGCCCATTTGATGAAGTCGGCCACGATCAGGAAGTAGCCGGGGAACTTCATTTTGGAGATGACGCCGATCTCAAAGTCGAGGCGCCTCTCGTAGTCTTCGGCCGTGAAGCCGGGCGCCGGCGGGTGCGCGGCGAGCCGCTGGCCCAAGCCGGCCTCGGCCTGGCGGCGCAGCTCCTCGGTCTCGAGGCGCAGCAGCTCCTCCTCGCTCGCGCCCGGTGCGGCGGTCACGAAGCGCGGCAGGATCGGCTTGCGGCCCCTGGGACGGAAGGCGCAGCGCTTGGCGATCTCGATGGTGTTGGCGAGCGCCTCGGGCAGGTCCGCGAACAGCTCCGCCATCTGCTCGGCGGTCTTGAAGAAGTGCTCGCGTGACAGCCGCCGCCGGTTGTCCTCCGTGACGTATCGCCCTTCCGCGATGCACAGCAGCACGTCGTGGGCCTCGTAGTCGTCGGGGGAGGCGAAGTAGACCTCGTTGGTGGCGACGATGGGCAGTGCGCGCGCATAGGCGAGATCGAGCAGCGCCGGCTCGGTCTCGATCTCGTGCTTGAGGCCATGGCGCTGGATCTCGACGTAGAGGCGGTCGCCGAACACCTTCTCGAGCGCCTGCAGCCGCTGCAGAGCCGCCTCCTTCTGGCCCTCGCGCAATGCCCTGTGCACGGGCCCTTCGGGCCCGCCGGTCAGTGCGATGAGACCGGCCCCGTGCGTCTCGAGCCGTTCGACCTCGATGTGCGGCGCTTCGTCCTCGCCGGGGTCGAAGTGGGCGTACGAGGCGAGCTTCATGAGGTTCTGCCAGCCCTCGGGGCTGGCGGCGATGAGCGCCAGCGCCCCCGCCGGCTGCGACTTCGGCTGGTTGGCGCCGCTGCGCTGCAGGCCGCCCGCCGGCGCGCGGTCGCCGAAGTCGACCTGCAGCGTGCAGCCGACGATCGGCTGAATGCCGGCATCCGCCAGCTTCTCGGAGAACTCTAGGGCGCCGAACAGATTGTTGGTGTCGGTGAGGCCCAATGCGGGAAAGCCTGCCGCCGCCGCGAGCTTGGCAAGCCTCGGAATGGTGATCGCCCCCTCGAGCAGGGAGTAGGCGGAGTGCACCTTGAGGTGCACGAAGGCCGGGCCGGAGGGCGACGGTCGGTCGAGAATCGCTTGAGCCATGGGCCAGTCATACTGGGGACGAGGCCGGCTATCCAGCCGCCGGCTTGCGGATTGCCCGCTTATCACGCATCAACCTGCCATCGGCCGGAGCCGAGCCAGGATCGAATCGAGCATGCAGGCGCTGCGCGACATCATCACGCAAGATGGGCCGATCTGGCTCGCCCTCGGCGGCTTTCTCATCGGCGCCCTGTTCGGCGCGGTGGTGCTCGCCACCAACTACTGCGCCATGGGCTCGCTATCGGACATCCACAACTTCGGCGACTGGCGCCGCTTCCGCGCTTGGCTGCTGGCGGCGGCGACCGCCCTCGTCGGCGCGCAGCTGCTCGATGCGGCAGGCGTGGTCGCGCTCGACAAGTCCATGTATCTGGTCGGTGCCGGCCTCAACTGGGCCGGACACGTCCTCGGCGGCCTCGTGTTCGGCTTCGGCATGGTGTTCACCGGCGGCTGCCCCAGCCGCAATCTCGCCCGTGCCGGCGCCGGCGACCTGCGCTCGCTCACCACGCTCATCGTGCTGGGCATCGTCGCCTACGCGACGATCGGCGGCATCCTGGCACCCGCCCGCGCCGCGCTCGAGCAGGTGACGAGCCTGCCGCTGGCGTCCGCCTACCAGAGTCTCGGTGCTGCGGTGGGAGCCGGCGTCGGCCTCGCTCCGTCGGCGGCCTCCTTGCTCGTCACGACTGCGATCGCCGCCGGCGTGCTCGTCTACTGCCTGCGTGACAAGGCGTTCCGAAGCTCGCCGGTGCACATCCTCTCGGGGCTCCTCGTCGGCCTGCTGGTGGTCGCCGGCTGGGGGCTGACCGGGCTCACCTACGACGACATGGCCGCGCGCCCGCTGCCGCCCATATCGCTCACCTACGTGCGCCCGGCCGGCGACGTCCTGCAGTGGCTGATGCTCTATACGGCCACGCCGATGCCGGGGTTCGGTGCCGCCAGCGTGCTCGGCGCGCTGGTCGGCGCCTTTGCCGCCGCATTGGCCACCGGCAAGTTCCGGCTCGCCACCTTCGCCGACGCGGGTGACACCGTGCGCAACCTCGCCGGTGCCGCTCTGATGGGCATCGGCGGCGTGATGGCGCTGGGGTGCACCGTAGGTCAGGCCGTGACCGGCGTGTCGACGCTGGCGCTCGGCTCCTTCCTGACGTTCGCCGCGATCGTAGCCGGCGGGTTCATCGGCTTGCGCGTGCTGGAGCGGATCGCGTGAAGGATCCGCGGCGTTCACGCCCGCCTCGCGAGAATATGATGACGCCGCATCTGGGCTTCGGGCACGGCGCCTCACTATCTCAACAGGCATGTCGCAACCGACACTCGCACGTCGCACAGTGCTCGCCGGCCTCGGCGCCGCGATGGTCACGGGCCCGGCGCGCGTGCACGGGGCGGGCGCGCTGCTCGTGACGCCGGGCCAGACCGAAGGCCCGTTCTACCCCACCACGCTCCCGGCCGACATGGATGCCGACCTCGTCCGCGTGGTGGGACAAAAAGCGCAAGCCGTCGGCCGCGTCACGCACATCTCCGGCCGCATCCTGAACCGTCGCGGGGAGACGGTGCCCGGTGCCATGGTCGAGATCTGGCAGTGCGACGCCAACGGCATCTACAATCACCCCGGCGACTCCGGTCGCGGGCGACGCGATGCGGCTTTCCAGGGCTATGGCCGCACCGGTGTCGACGCCGGCGGCCGCTACGCCTTCCGCACCATCCGCCCGGTCGCCTATCCCGGACGCACGCCGCACATCCACTTCAAGGTGCACGCGCCGGGCGTCGGGCGTCTCACCACGCAGCTCTACATCGCCGGCGAACCGCGCAATGCCAGCGACGCCGTGCTCAATGCCATCCGAGACCGCAAGGCGCGCGAAAGCGTCATCGTGCGCCTGGAGGACGCCGACGAGGTGGAGCCGGGCGCTCTCGCCGGCACGTTCGACATCGTGCTCAACGTCTGATTGTGCGCGGCGACCGGCCGTCCGCCGGGCCCGAACAGGTAAGGCACGGAGCTTATCCTCGGTCGCGGCATATGACGTAGACTGCCCAACTTGTGGGCGCCTCGCACCACAGCTTAGGCAAATATCTGAAATGCGTAAGAAATTGGCTAACCATTTCTGGAACTGTGGCACCGGGAAAGCACAACCGTCCCGCGACCGCAGCTTCGAATCGCGCCACAATCGCGTCACATGGCCGCGTGCCGGGCGAGCGAACAAGAGTCGAGGCACGGCGTTTGCAGTTGGCATCCACAACTAGGGCGGGATCGTAACCAGAGGGGGGGAACCGAACAGAGAAAACAACCTGCAGGGGAATGCCATGTCGAGAAAGTGGTTCCTGGCTGCGCTGCTCGCGGCAGCAACGCTCGTTGCGATTGGGCCGGCAGTGGCGCACGAGTGGTACCCGATGGAGTGCTGCTCCGGTCTCGACTGCGCCCCCGTCGAGAAGGTCGAGATGCTTCCCGGCCCCTCGATCGCGAGCATGCTGTCCAGCCCGGCGCACGCCACCCCCCTCGGGGGCATGCTGGTGACGACCATGCACGGCAGCGTCGTGGTGCCCGCCGATTTTCCGCGCCGCGAGTCCAAGGATCATCGCATGCATGCCTGCATGCGCCGAGCGCCGAACGGCGGCATGCAGCTGATCTGCATCTTCTTCCCGCCCGCCATCTGACCGCTCACTGCGCCTGAGCGGGCTGGGGCGCGCCGCGATCCGGTGTAGCCTGCCGCAGGAGCAGCCTGCGGAGAACGCATGCGAGAAGCTGCGCAACGCTCGCCCGGCGGCGCTGATCGTTCAGGTGGACCCCCGGCCGTTTTCCGCTATCGTAGCCGCGACTGCGATCCAGGGAGCACGGGAAACGGGCAATGCGGCACGGCGGCAAGATCCTCATCGATCAGCTCGAGATCCAGGGCGCAACCACCGCCTTCACGGTGCCGGGCGAGAGCTTTCTCGCCGCCCTCGACGGCCTGCACGACTCCAACCGCATCAAGACCGTCATCTGCCGGCAGGAGGGCGGCGCCTCGATGATGGCCGAGGCCTGGGGCAAGATCACCGGCGAGCCCGGCATCCTGTTCGTCACGCGCGGGCCCGGCG
>DASRDL010000452.1:0-3955 GCA_035652635.1 Hyphomicrobiaceae bacterium
GCTGCTCTCCACCCTGCCGCAGCGCGAGCTCAGGCGCCTGGCGCGCCAGTTGCGCGCGCTGGAGTGGCTCGGCAAGTGGTCGATGCACGACGTGCTGGTGCTGTCGCTGTCGATCTTCTTCATCAAGAGCCAGGGCGTCTACGACGCCAAGAGCCTCAACGGCGTCTACTTCTTCACCGCCGCCGTGGTCTTCATGATCCTGTCCTATGCCTGGCTCCGCACCGATGCCGGAGCCGCCGAGCCGCAGGGACCCGTGCCTGCGCCCAAGCCGCCGCAACCGCCCTCGACGCTCAGGAACTTCGGCTTCAGCTTCCTCATCATCCTGGCGACCGTGTTCTTTGCCTTGGGCGTGATGCTGCCCGCCATCCGGTTCACCACCGTATTCGTGTGGACCAACCAGCACTCGGTGGCCACCATCATCTGGGCGCTGTGGCAGAACGGCGAGTTCTTCCTCTGCTTCGTCATCTTCATGTTCTCGATCTTCTTTCCGTTCCTGAAGCTGTTCTACCTGCTCACCCTCGTCACCTCGCCCGACATGCCGGCCGAGTTCCGCAACCGCTCGATCTCGGCCATGGAATGGCTCGGCCGTTACTCGATGACCGACGTGATGGTGCTGGCGCTGATGATTTTCTACATCAACGCGTCGGGCTATACCGAGGCCTCGGTGCTGCCCGGCATCTACTTCTTCGCCGCCTCGGCGATCATGACCATGCTGGCCTACGGCTGGGCCAACTCGGTGACCCCGGGCCTCGGCGCGCCCGCGCCCAAGCCCAAGCCGCTCGGGTTGCAACAGCGGCTGGCCGAGATCACACCGGCCGGCGCGCAGCCGCGCCAGCCGGCGTCCCCCGCGTCTTGAGCACGGCCGCAGGCCGGCAGCGGGCGCAAAATTGGCCCCGATGTCACAACCGGAACAGCGGGTTGCCGCTCCGATCGCTATCGTCCTGCCCATGGACGAGCTCTTGCCCTGACCGGGCAGACAAGAATCGGAGAGTGAGCATGCAGTTCATCGGCATCACCGCCAAAGCGACGGCGCTCGCGGCGCTGCTCGCATTGACAGCCCTGGCTCCCGCCAGTGCAGGCGCCCCCGCACCGCGCGACGGGGGGATCGTGCTGGCATCGGCAGCCGCCATTCAGCCGCCTTCGGACGATCAGGTCGTCGAGCTCGCCGACCGCTCCATGCGCATCTTCATGCAGTCGGTGCGCGAGGGGAGCATGCGGACGCTGTGGAACCACGTCTCGCCGCGGCTGCGCGAGAAGTTCTCGGTCGCGCAGCTCGACGAGGCCTTCAAGAGCTTCTACGGCCTCACCATCACCGGCGATCCGCTGGCCGGGAAGAGCCCCATCTTCTCGACCGATCCCGTCATCGACGCCAACAGCAATCTCGTGGTCGACGGCTACTACACGACATCGCCGTCGCGGGTGAGCTTCCACCTGGTCTATGCGATGGAGGGTCGTGCCTGGAAGCTCGTCGGCATCAACGTCAACGCCACGCCGATCGCCGCTCCCGGCGCCAACAACCGCTCGACGACCGCGGACGCCGGCTCTCGTGGGCACCGAGCCTCGTGAGTTGAGGCGGGAGGCAAGCGGGGCATCAGCGCTCCGCGTCCTCCCGCTCGCTCGCGCCGAGCCGCGCCTTGGTCTCCGCCGCCCACGCCGCGAAGCGGCCCTGCGCGATGGCCGCGCGCATGGCCGCCATCAGCTGCTGGTAGAAGGCGACGTTGGCCCAGGAGATCAGCATGGCGCCCAAGTGCTCACCCGATTTCACGAGGTGATGCAGGTAGGCGCGGGAATAGTCGCGAGCGGCCGGGCAGGTGCTCGCCGGATCGAGCGGGGCCGGATCCTCGGCATGGCGCGCGTTCCGGAGGTTGACCTTGCCGGCCCAGGTGAACGCGAGCCCGTGCCGCCCGGAGCGCGTGGGCATGACGCAGTCGAACATGTCGGTGCCGCGCGCCACGCTCTCGATGAGGTCATCGGGCGTGCCGACGCCCATGAGATAGCGCGGGGCATCGGCGGGCAGCCGGCGCGTGACGGCCGCCAGTGTGTCGAGCATCACCGCCTGCGGCTCGCCCACCGCCAGGCCGCCGATGGCGTAGCCCTGAAACCCCATCGCCGTCAGCCCGTCGGCCGAGCGTGCCCGCAGCTCCGCATCGGTGCCGCCCTGGACGATGCCGAACAGCGCCTGGCCCGGGCCCGCGCGGCCCTGCTGCCGGCGCTCCTCGAAGGCGCGCTGCGAGCGCCGCGCCCAGGCCAGCGACCGCTCCGTGGCGCGCTCGGTCTCCTCCCGCGAGGCCGGCAACGCGATGCACTCGTCGAGCTGCATCTGGATGTCGGCGCCGAGCAGGCACTGGATCTCGATGGCGCGCTCCGGCGTGAGCTCGTGGGTCGAGCCGTCGAGGTGCGACTGGAAGGTGACGCCCTCCGCCGTGATCTTCCGCAGCTTGGCGAGGCTCATGACCTGGAAGCCACCGGAGTCGGTGAGGATGGGCCCCCGCCAGCGCATGAAGCCGTGCAGGCCGCCCAGTCTGGCGATCCGCTCCGCGCCGGGGCGCAGCATCAGGTGATAGGTGTTGGCCAGCACGATGTCGGTGCCGGTGGCCGCGACCTGGTCGGCATAGAGCGCCTTCACCGTGGCCGCCGTGCCGACCGGCATGAACGCCGGCGTACGGACGACCCCGCGCGGGGTGGCAATCTCGCCGAGGCGCGCGGCGCCGTCGGTCTTCTTCAGCGTGAAGGCGAAACGGTCGGTCATGGGCCGGGCGGGGCAGGAAAGAGCAGGCAGGCATCGCCGTAGGAATAGAAGCGATAGCCTTCGGCAATGGCGTGCGCATAGGCCGCGCGCACGGTGTCGAGCCCGCTGAAGGCCGCCGCAAGCATGAACAGCGTCGAGCGCGGCAGATGGAAATTGGTGAGCAGCAGGTCCACGGCGCGGAAGCGATAGCCGGGCGTGATGAAGAGATCGGTCTCGCCGGCGAAGGGCCGGATGATCCCCTCCCCCCGGCCCGGCGCCGGCAATGCCTCCGCGGAGGGGGCGGGGGTACGGCCCATGTTCGACGCCGCCGTCTCGAGAAGGCGCAGCGAGGTCGTGCCGACGGCCACGATACGTCCTCCCGCCGCATGCACGGCGTCGAGCGCAGCGGCCGTCTCGGCGCTCACCTCGCCCCATTCGGCGTGCATGCGGTGGCCCGCGGTGTCCTCCGCCTTGACCGGCAGGAAGGTGCCGGCGCCCACGTGCAGCGTCACGGTGTGGCGCGTGATGCCGCGCGCCTCCAGCGCCGCCAGCAGCTCGGGTGTGAAGTGGAGCCCGGCAGTGGGTGCGGCCACGGCGCCCGGATGACGGGCAAAGACGGTCTGGTAGCGCTCGGCGTCCTGCGGCTCCACGTCGCGCCTGCCTGCGATGTAGGGCGGCAGGGGAGGATCGCCCACCATCTCGATCGCCTCGTCGAGGTAGGGTCCGTGCAGGCTGAAGGCGAGCTCCACCTCGCCCGCCTCGCCGATCTCGCTGACCGTCGCCTCCAGCGTGCCGAGCAGGCACACGCGGCCGTCGTGGCCGAAGCGGATGCGGTCACCCTGGCCCAGCCGCTTGGCCGGCCGCGCAAAGGCCCGCCAGCGGCTCTCGTCGATGCGCTTGTGCAGGTTGAAGGTGATCGTCGCCGTGCTGGCCCCGCGCGTGCGCTCGCCTGTGAGGGCGGCGCGGATCACGCGCGTGTCATTGAGCACCAGCGCATCCCCCGGCCGCAGCAGCCCGGGCAGATCGCGCACGATGCGATCCTCGAGAGCGATCCCCTCTCCGCGCGCGCGGGGAGAGGGAGCCGGAGGGCGCACGACGAGCAGGCGGGCGGCATCGCGCGGGGAGGCCGGCTCCAGCGCGATGCGGTCCTCGGGCAGCTCGAAGTCGAACAGGTCGGTGCGCATGATCGGGGTCAGACCCTGCGGCTCTGAACCCCTACTATACAAG
>DASRDL010000453.1:0-9634 GCA_035652635.1 Hyphomicrobiaceae bacterium
TGCCGAACACGTGCGGGTGGCGGCGGATCATCTTCTCGGTGATGGCCTCCACCACATCGGCAAAGGTGAAGGCCCCTTCCTCCTCGGCCATGCGCGCGTGATAGACGACCTGCAAAAGCAGGTCGCCCAGCTCCTCGCGCAAGCCCGCCCTGTCGCCGCGCTCGATGGCATCGGCCACCTCGTAGGCCTCCTCGATGGTGTAGGGGGCGATGGTCTCGAAGGTCTGCTCGAGATCCCACGGGCAGCCACTGCCCGGCGTGCGCAGGGCGGCCATGACTGCCAGAAGGTCGGCGATGGACTTGGCGCGACCCGTGGTCATGGCGGCCTCTTTTCGATTCCCGTGGCTCTCGGTCGGGGCGTCTGATAGCACGAAGGCGCCGTGGGCGCCCACCAGCCATGCTGAACGTCACCGACACGATCCGGATCGATCCGGCCGAGCTGGAGGAGGTGTTCCTGCGCGCCTCGGGTCCCGGCGGGCAGAACGTCAACAAGGTGTCGACCGCCGTGCAGCTGCGCTTCGATGTGCGCCGCTCTCCCTCCCTGCCCGAGCCGGTGCGCGACAGGCTCGAGCGCCTCGCCGGCCGGCGCATGACGGCGGAAGGCGTCATCGTCATCACCGCCGCGCGCTTCCGCAGCCAGGCGCGCAACCGCCAGGACGCGCGCGAGCGGCTGGCGGCGCTGATCCGCGAGGCGGCCGAGCCGCCGGTGCCGCGGCGTCCGACGCGGCCACCGCGCGCCGCCAAGGCGGAGCGGCGGGAGGCCAAGCGCCGCCGCTCGGCGGTGAAGTCGCTGCGGCGGCCGGTGGACACCCGCGAGTAGCGGCTGGCCTACTTCCAGAAGGCCTTGGTGGCGATGCGGGCACCCTCGGCCATGGCCGCGAACTTGGCCCACACCACATCCGGGTCGACCGCCGCCTGACCGACCCACGTGCCGTAGCCGCAATCG
The DNA here is from genome assembly GCA_035652635.1 of Hyphomicrobiaceae bacterium. Lineage (GTDB taxonomy): Bacteria > Pseudomonadota > Alphaproteobacteria > Rhizobiales > Hyphomicrobiaceae > AWTP1-13. The sequence continues at coordinate 946 of DASRDL010000453.1, forward strand.
CTGCCGGCGATCACGTTCTCGCGCCCGACCAAATTCGCGTAGCGCCCGATTCGCTGGGCGACGAGCTCGGGATGCTCGATGAAGTTGGACTTCGATTCGATGACGCCGGGGATCAGCACGCGGCCCTCCGGGAGCTTCACGGTCTCGAACACCTTCCACTCGTGGGCGTGGCGGGGGTTGGCGGCCTCCAGAGAGATGGCGTGCGGCTTGGCCAGGAACACGATGTCGATGATATCGGCGAGGGCCACGTCGCAGTGGTGCGGCCCTTCGTAGTTGCCCCAGCACAGATGCAGGCGCATCTTCTCGGCCGGAATGTTGGCCACCGCGTGGTTGAGCGCCTCGACGTGCAGGCGAGCGCGCTTGCGGAACTCGGCGAGGCTCAGGTCCGCGTACTGGATGTGCCGGCCCATGCCGAGGTCCGGACAGTCGATCTGCAGCACGATGCCGGCCCCGGCGATGGTCTCGTACTCGTGGCGCATGGCCTCGGCGATGGCGAAGAGGTAGGTCTCGTGGTCCTTGTAGTGGTCGTTGCGGAAGAACAGGGAGACCACGCCGGGCGATGCCGCGCTCATGAAGGTCTCGGCCGCGCCGGTGCCGGCGACCGCGGCTTTCAGATTGTCGACATCCGTTTGGGCGGCCGCCGTGTCGCGCACGCTGATCGGCCCGTTGCAGGCCGGCGTCTTGCGGCGCGAGCGGCCGGGATCGCCGAACACGCGCTGCGCCAGGCGCGGAAAGGAGGCGAGGTCCTGGTAGACGAAGGTGTTGCCCGTGCCGCCGAAGCCCGCCAGCCGGTCCTTGACATAGGTGGCGTAGCTGGGCTTCGACATCTCGCCGTCGTTGACGAGATCGATCCCCGCGCCGAGCTGCTTGCGCACAATTTCGGCCACAGCCTCTCGCACACGCCGCCCGAGCGCCGCGGCATCCACCGGGACGCCCTCCTCCCTGGCGTACATCATGCGGATCAGGTCGTCGGGCCGGGGCAGGCTGCCGGTGTGCGTGGTGAGGAAGCGCTCGGTGCTGCGTTTCATTGGCGCGACCCTCCCGTTTGGCGCGAGCTCGGCTGCCCGAGAGCTTGCGATTTTCCGCAAGCCTCCGCAACGGCGATGCGGGGCACGGCGATGCGGGGTGCGGCGGCGGGTGCGCGCCCCTCAGGCTTCCAGCGTCCGGGCGGCCTCGAACGGAAAGCCCTCGTCGGCCCAGCCGGTCATGCCGCCCAGCATCACCTTCACCGGGCGGCCGAGACGGGCGAGCTTCAGTGCCGCCTGGTCGGCGCCGTTGCAGTGGGGACCGGCGCAGTAGACTACGAACAGCGTGTCGTGCGGCCAGGCCATCATGCGTTCGGCCGTGATGTCGCGGTGCGGCAGGCTGACGGCGCCCGGCACGTGTGCCCTGGCGTAGGCGGCGGACCCGCGCACATCGAGCAGGACGAAGTCGGGCGTGCTGCGGGTGAGGCTCGCGTGCACGTCGGCGCAATCGGTCTCTAGCGCCAGCTTGCGCGCGTAGTGGGCCGCGGCTTCCGACGGGACCGCCGGCGGCGTGGCTGTAACGGGGGTGGGCATGACCTCTCTCCCTGCAATCGATCCTGTTCGAGAAAAACGCCTCATGTCCGAATTGACACCGCCGGCGGGGGAGGGAACAAGTGGCGCGAATGCCCCGAGCGTGAAGATCGTATCAAAACGGCAGAAGGGGAGGCCGCCGCAGAACCGGCTCGTGGTGGCACTCGCCTACGACGGCCTGTGCACCGTCGAGTTCGGCGTGGCGGTCGAGATCTTCGGCCTCGACCGGCCGGAGATGGGCAAGGACTGATACCGCTTTCGTGTCGCCGCCATCCGTCCGGGCGCATGACACCCGAGGCCTATTCGCATAATAGATATTATGGAAAATACACGGAACAGAGATCGTAGTTACATTGCGTTAACGCCGCGGCCCGCGGACCGCAGCATGAAAGCCGCCGGCCGCGCCGCGGCCTACTTGTCGCCCCTCTCGTAGTTGTCGGCCACCAGCCGGTCGAGGAGACGGACGCCCCAGCCCGAGCCCCAACTCTGGTTGAGGTCGTTGCGGCCGGAGTCCATGGCGGTGCCGGCCACGTCGATGTGGGCCCAGGGCGTATCCTTGATGAAGCGCTGCACGAACTGGGCCCCGGTGATCGCACCGGCGTGGCGCCCGCCGATGTTCTTCATGTCGGCGTTCTTGCTGTCGATCAGCTTGTCGTAGGCCTTGGCAAGCGGCATGCGCCACACCTTCTCGCCGGTGGCCTCGCCGGCGGCGGCAATCTCGCCCGCGAGCTTGTCGTCGTTGGCGAAGAGACCGGCGTACTCCTTGCCGAGTGCCACGACGATGGCGCCGGTGAGTGTGGCGAGGTCGACGATGAAGCGCGGCTTGAAGCGCTCCTGCGCGTACCAGAGCACGTCGGCCAAGACCAGCCGCCCCTCCGCGTCGGTGTTGAGCACCTCGATGGTCTGCCCCGACATGGAGGTGACGATGTCGCCCGGCCGCTGCGCCTTTCCGGAGGGCATGTTCTCCGTGAGGCCGATCAGCCCGACGGCATTGACGGCGGCCTTGCGGGTGGCGAGCGCCAGCATCAGGCCGGCCACGCAGGCGGCCCCGCCCATGTCGCCCTTCATGTCCTCCATGCCGGCGGCCGGCTTCATGGAGATGCCGCCGGTATCGAAGCACACACCCTTGCCGACGAAGCAGAGCGTCTTGGCGCGCTTCGACTTTGCGCCGTGCCACTGCAGCACGACCACGCGCGAGGGCCGTTCGCTGCCCTGGCCGACTGCCAGCAGCGCCCCCATCTTCAGGGCCTTCAGCTGCTCCTCGTCCAGCACCTCCACCTCGAGGCCCGCACGGGAGAGGTCGCGCATGCGCTCGGCGAACTCCACCGGACCCAGCATGTTGGCGGGCTCGTTGACGAGGTCGCGGGCGAGGAACACGCCCTCCGCGACCGCCTTGCGCGCGGCGAACGCCTTGGCGGCCGCCTCCGGCTTGGCGCACAGGATCACGAGCTTGCGCAGGCCGTCGCGCGACGGCTCCTCCTCGGTCCCGTTCTCGCCGGGCTTGCGGGTCACGTACTTCTTGAAGGTGTAGCTGCGCAGCAGCGCCCCGAGGGCAAGGTCGGCGGCCAAGCCTTCCGGGGTGGTTTCGCCCGCATCGGCGGGCTCCGCGATCAAGGTTGCGGTATCGCCCTTGCGCGCGCTGATCTGGGCGAAGGCGTACCCGCCGATCATCAGGCGATCGAGCTCCTTGGGGGCCCGACCGGTGCCGATCAGGACCAGACGGCCGGTATCGAGCCCCACGGGTGCCAGCACCTCGATTGCCGTCTTGGCTTTGCCGGCGAAGTCGGCGGCCCGCGCCGCCCGCATCAGCCCGCCCTTCATGCGCTCGTCGAACCCGCGCGTGGCAGGGCCCAGTGCCAGCTCCTGGCCCGCCAGCAGCACTAGCGCCCCCGAGGGCGGGGTCGAGAGGGGAGCGAAGTCGATCTGAAGGGGCTCTGCCATCGGTCGGGTTCCGGCTCAGGTTGTGCTCGCACCCGCTGGCCCACGCTCTTCGGGCGATGCGCCGCTGAGCGTGCGAAGCCTCGAGGATGCCGGGAAGCGCAAGGATCGGGTCAGGATAGACGGTCGGCGACGGAGCGCAAGCGAGGCGTGCGCGGGGCGAGGCGCGCGCGGAGGTCGCGGGGTCAGACCCCTCGTCCCATCGTTGCCTGCGGAGCATGGCCCGCGGATGCGAGGGGTCTGACCCCCAAGTCTCACGTCGCCGGCGTGCGGAACACCTGGATGTCGAGGTCGCGGATCTTCTTGCGCAGCGTGTTGCGGTTGAGGCCGAGCAGGGCCGCGGCGCGGATCTGGTTGCCGCGCGTGGCCGTCAGTGCGGCCATGAGCAGCGGACGCTCGACGTGCTGGAGGATGCGGTCGTAGAGGCCCGGCGGCGGCAGCTCACGGCCGTAGCTGGCGAAATGGCCGCCGAGGTAGCGCTCGACGATCTCGGCCAGGTCCTTGGGCGACTTGCCGGCCTCTGCCGTCGGCGGCGGCACGGCCTCCGCCAGCTCGGCCTCGACGATGTCGACGGTGAGCGTGTCCTGCGGGTGCAGGGCCGCGAGCCGGCGCACCATGTTCTCGAGCTCGCGCACGTTGCCCGGCCAGTGGTACTGCTTGAGCCGCTCGATCGCCGCCGTCTCGATCGACTTGTGGCCGAGCCCGGCCTTGGCCGCGGCGCGCAGGAAGTGGCGCACGAGGTCGCCGATGTCCTCCAGCCGTTCCCGGAGCGGCGGGATCCTGAGCGGCACCACGTTGAGGCGGTAGTAGAGGTCCTCGCGGAACAGGCCCTGCTGGATCTGCGTCTTGAGCTCGCGGTGCGTGGCGGCGATGATGCGCACGTCCGTCTTGATCGGCGTGCGGCCGCCGACCGTCGTGTACTCGCCCTCCTGCAGCACGCGCAGGAGCCGCGTCTGTGCCTCCATCGGCATGTCGCCGATCTCGTCGAGGAACAGAGTGCCGCCCTCCGCCTGCTGGAAGCGGCCTTCCGTGCGCTGCTGCGCACCGGTGAAGGCACCCTTCTCGTGGCCGAACAGCTCGCTCTCGATCAGCTCGCGCGGGATCGCTGCCATGTTGATGGCCACGAACGGCCCGTTGCGGCGCTTGGCGTAGTCGTGCAGCACCCGGGCCACCAGCTCCTTGCCGGTGCCGGACTCGCCGGTGATCATCACGGTCAGGTCGGTGCGCGTGAGCCGTGCCAGCACGCGGTAGATTTCCTGCATCGCCGGCGAGCGGCCGATCAGCGGCAGCTCCTCGCCTTCGGGCTCCGTGACGCCCCGCTCCTTGCGGCGCCCGGGCTCGGCCAGCGCCCGGCCGACGATGGAGACGATCTGGGAGAGGTCGAAGGGCTTGGGCAGGTACTCGAAGGCGCCCTTCTCGGCGGCCGTCAGCGCCGTCATCAGCGTGTTCTGCGCGCTCATGACGATGATGGGCAGCTCGGGCCGCAGCTTTTTGATGCGCGGGATGAGGTCGAAGGCGTTCTCGTCCGGCATCACCACGTCGGTGATCACGACGTCGCCCTCGCCCTGCGCCACCCAGCGCCAGAGCGTGGCAGCGTTGCCGGTGGCGCGCGGGGCGTAGCCGGCGCGGGCGAATGCCTGGTTGAGCACGGTGCGGATGGCGCTGTCGTCGTCCGCGATCAAGACTGTTCCGCCGGCCATGGTCGTCTTCCTGCTTCCTACTTCTCGCTCTTCTCGCGCCGCGGCTTCTTCTCCTGCAGCGGCAGCAGCACCCGGAACACGGTATGCTTGGGTGCCGACTCGCATTCGATGACGCCGCCGTGGTCGCCGATGATCTTGGCGACCAGGGCGAGCCCCAGGCCAGTGCCCTTGCGCTTGGTGGTGACGAACGGGTCGAAGAGGTGCGGCTTGAGCTCTTCGGGCACGCCGGGGCCGTTGTCCTCCACCTCGATCATGAGGGGCAGGCTGACGCGGGTGCTGGAGCCGGGCACCGCCAGGCGCACGCCGGGTCTGAAGGCGGTGCGCAGCACGATGCGCCCCGTCTCGCGGCCCTCCTCGATGGCCTCGGCCGCGTTCTTGACGAGGTTGAGGAAGGCCTGGATGAGCTTGTCGCGGTTGCCGGGAACCGGCGGCAGCGACGGATCGTAGTCGACCTGGATCTTGGTGCCGCCGGCAAAGCCGCTCTCGGCCAGGCGCTTTACGTGGTCGAGCACGGAATGGATGTTGACGGGCTCGGTGCCGAGCGGGCGCTCGTCGCCGAACACCTCCATGCGGTCGACCAGGTTGCGTATCCGATCGGTTTCCGCACAGATGAGCTGGGTCAGCGCGCGGTCATCGTCCCTGAGGCCCGGCTCCAGGAGCTGGGCGGCGCCGCGGATGCCCGACAGCGGGTTCTTGATCTCGTGGGCCAGCACCGCAGCCATGCCGGACACCGACCGGGCGGCGGCGCGGTGCGTGAGCTGGCGTTCGATCATCTGCGCCATTGAGCGTTGCTGCAGCATGAGCACGATGAGGCCCGGCTGATCGGGGAGCACGCCGGCGAACACGTCCACGAGCTTGTGTCCGCCGCCGCGCGGCAGGTCCACGTCGATGCCGTACTCGTTGACGGTGACGCCCGACTTGCGCACCTGGGCGACGAGGGCGCCGAGCGGGCTCGAGAAGGCGACGATGTCGGAGAGCTTCTGGCGCTTCAGCATGGCCTGGCTCAGCGAGAAGAACGTCTCCGCTGCCAGGTTGGCGTAGAGCACGCGGTCGTCCTCGCCCAGCACCAGGATCGGATGCGGCAGCGCGGCGAGCAGCAGGTCGTGCTCGATATGGCGGCGCTGGCCGGTGCCCACCCGCTCGCGTGGCGCCTCGGCGTTCATGCGGCGAGCTCCCGCGGCTCGGCGTTGCGGTAGAACGAGCGCAGGCCGGCGAGCACCTCGCCGCCGTCCTCCGAGGTGCACAGGTGCCGCCGCCAGCCCTTGACCGTCTCTGCCGGCCGGCCGCTCGACGCCAGGTACCAGCCGATGTGCTTGCGCGCGGCGCGCAGGCCGTGCACGGGGCCCTGCTCGTCCAGCATCGCCTCCACGTGGCCCACGGCGATGTCGGCCTGGGCCGCGAGCGGCGGCGGACCGGGATCGCAGCCTTGCGCGAGCGCGGCCCCGATGCGGGCCGGCAGCCACGGCGCGCCGCAGGCTGCGCGGCCCACCATCACACCATCGGCGCCCGAGGCCGCGAGTGCGGCCCGGGCACTCTCCGGACTGTCGATGTCGCCGTTCACCACGACGGGGATCCCTACCGCCTCTTTCACGCGGGCGACGAACGCCCAGTCGGGCCTACCCTTGAAGAACTGGCAGCGGGTGCGGGCGTGCACTGTGACGAGCCCGACGCCCTCCGCCTCGGCCCGCCGGGCAAGCTCGGGCGCGTTGCGCGTGGCCTCGTCCCAGCCGGTGCGCATCTTCAAGGTCACGGGCACGCGCGCCGCCCCCACCACCGCGGCGATCAGGCTCACGGCGTGCTCCAGATCGCGCATCAGGGCCGAGCCCGAGAGCTTGCCCGTGACTTCACGGGCCGGGCAGCCCATATTGATGTCGATGATGTCGGCGCCCAGATCCTCGGCCATCCGCGCCCCTTCCGCCATCCACCTGGCCTCGCAGCCCGCCAGCTGGACGACGAAGGGAGCAAGATTCCGGCCAACTGCCCGCGCACGCGCGCGATGGCGGTCGCGGACCAGGTGCTCGCTCGCCACCATCTCGCTGATGACCAAGCCGGCGCCCAATCCGTGGGCAATGCGGCGGAAGGCCAAGTCCGTGATGCCCGACATCGGCGCCAGCAGGACGTTGCTTGCGAGCGTGTGCCTGCCGATGCGAATGGGAGGTGGACTTGCCGACTGTGGGGCAAAATTCGCGCAATCGCCCATATAGTAGGCAGATTTCATGATTGCTCTCATCTTAGGCAGAGTAGCCTGGGCTTGGGAACCTCGCAAGTGCGAAATCCGCTAGAGTCAGCGTCATTTGCGTCATTTGGGCTGCGGTGCCGGCCGCGGAAAGGTCGCGCATGACCACCGCAGCCCTGATCGCCGCCGGCGGGCGTGGCACGCGGGCGGCGGCCGACCTGCCGAAGCAGTATGCGAGGCTCGGCAGCTCCGTCGTGCTGGCGTGGACGCTGAAGGCGTTTCTCGGGCATCCCGCTGTCGACATCGTGCAGGTGGTGATCGGCGCGGGCGACGAGCGGCTCTACGAGGCGGCCGTGAAGGGGCTTCCCCAGGACAAGCTGCTGCCCCCGGTCAAGGGCGGAGCGACGCGGCAGGCGTCGGTCCGCAATGGCCTTGCGGCGCTCGCTGCGCGGTCACCCGAACGGGTGCTCATCCACGACGCCGCCCGGCCGTTCGTCGGCACGGACGTCATCGACCGGGTGCTCGCCGCCCTGGTCGAGAGCCCGGGCGCTATCGCCGCCATGCCCTTGACCGACACGATCAAGCGGGCCGCGACCGGCAACCGCGTTGCGGCCACGCTCGACCGTTCGCAGCTATGGTCGGCGCAGACCCCGCAAGGCTTCCGCTTTCCCGACATCCTGGAGGCGCATGAGCGCGCCCGCGCCGCCGGCAGAGACGATCTGACCGACGATGCCGCCGTCGCCGAGTGGGCGGGGCTCGCCGTGACGCTGGTGCCGGGCAGCGCCGCCAACCGCAAGCTCACGACAGCCGAGGACCTCGCCATGGCCAACAGGGTGATCGCCGGCCCCGAAGTCCGTACCGGCCAAGGCTTCGACGTGCATCGCCTGGTACCCGGCGATCACGTATGGCTGGGGGGCGTCCGGATCGCCCACACCCATGGGTTGCAGGGGCACTCCGACGCGGATGTCGCGCTGCACGCCCTCACCGATGCTCTGCTCGGCGCCATCGGCGCCGGCGACATCGGCCAGCACTTCCCCGATACCGATCCGCGCTGGAAGGGTGCCGCCTCCCACATCTTTCTCGCCGAGGCGGGCCGGCTGGTGGCCGCGCGCGGCGGCAGCGTCGGCAATGTCGATGTTACCCTCCTGTGCGAGGCACCCAAGATCGCGCCGCACCGCGAAGCCATGCGCCGGCGCATCGCCGAGATCCTGGGGATCGACGCGGCCCGCGTGAGCGTCAAGGCCACCACCACCGAGGGTCTGGGTTTCACCGGCCGGCGCGAGGGCATCGCCGCGATGGCCACAGCCACGGTGCTTCTG
>DASRDL010000454.1:0-11211 GCA_035652635.1 Hyphomicrobiaceae bacterium
TGTGGCACTTTCCCTGGGGTCGCCCCCGGCGGCCGTTAGCCGCCACCGCTGATCCCTGGAGCCCGGACTTTCCTCCACCGGGCTCGGGCCGCAAAGCCCTATCACCCCGGCAGCGGCCGTCCGGCCGACTGGCACCCCGAATAAGGGGGCTGCGGGGCCACAGGTCAAGAGCCCAAACTCTTGGAACTGTCAGTTCGAGGGGCCTTTCCTCTCCCTATTAGCTATTGGTTCCAACGGGAACAGACGATTGAGCTGCCGCTGGCGTAAGCTCAGGCGTAGGGTGGCAGCGAGTCTGCACGGGTCTTGTCCTCCTCGAGCGCGGATCGGACGGGGTGGGCTCTCGATCAACTGCGGAGCAAATTCGATGGGCAGGGCGAGGCGCGTGGTGGTGACCGGCATGGGCGCGGTCACTCCGATCGGCAACGACGTGGCGTCGTTCTGGTCGGCCATGAAGGCGGGCAAGTCGGGCGTGGGGCCGCTCAAGGACATCGACTTCCCCGAGCAGTACGTCAAGGACCTGCACATCCAGATCGCCTGCCAGGTCAAGGATTTCGACCCCAAGACGCGGATCAAGAACCGGCTGTTGCTGCTGGCCGACCGCTACTCGCAGTTCGCCGGCGCGGCGGCAGCCGAGGCGTTCGCGCAATCGGGGCTCGAGACGCCGCTGAAGGACCCCTATCGCGCGGCCTGCATCGTCGGCTCGGGCGGCGGCGGCATGAACACCATCGAGTGGGCCTACAATCAGCTCTTCACCAAGAACCGGCGCGGCAACGACCCGCTGATGCTGCTGAAGTTCATCGGCAGCTCGGCCTCGGCACACGTCGGCATCGACTACGGCATCAAGGGCCCGACCTTCGGCACGGTCAGCGCCTGCGCCACCGCCACGCACGCCATCGGCCTGATGCTGCGCTTCATCCGCGAGGGACTCGTCGATGTCGGCATCGCCGGCGCCTCGGAGTCGACCATCAACTACGGCTGCATGAAGGCCTGGCAGGCCATCCGCGTGCTGTCGCCGGAGGGCTGCTTCCCGTTCGCCAAGCGGCGCAACGGCACGGTGCTGGGCGAGGGCGCCGGCCTGCTGGTGATGGAGGAGCTCGAGCATGCGAAGGCGCGCGGCGCCAGGATCCTGGCCGAGGTGAAGGGCTTCGGCATGGCCTCCGATGCCAAGGACATGATCAACCCCGACCTCGAGGGGCCGAAAACGGCCATGCGCGAGGCGCTCGCCGACGCCGGCGTCGCGCCCGGCGACATCGACTATCTCAACGCCCACGGCACCGCCACGGCGCTCAACGACATCAATGAGACGCGGGCCATCCGCGAGGTGTTCGGGCCGGCGGCGGAGAAGGTCGCCATCTCCTCGACCAAGTCGATGCACGGCCATTTGCTGGGGGCCAGCGGCGGCGTCGAAGCGATCGCCTGCATCAAGGCCATCGAGGAAGGCTACGCGCCGCCCACCACCGGGCTCGACGTGCCCGACCCGCAGTGCGACCTCGACTACGTGCCCAACGTCGGCCGGGCGATGCCGATCAGCCACGCCATGTCCAACTCGTTCGCCTTCGGCGGACTCAACGCCGTGCTGGTGTTCGGCCCCCCGCCGGCGTGACGGGCGGCCGCGCGGGGACCGCGCCGCTCTCTACTTCGCCAGCTCGCGTGAGCGGCGCGCGGCAGCGGCGACGGCCTCGCGCATGAGGTCGGCCAGGCCGCCCTTCTGCGCCATCAGCACCTGCAGGGCGGCGAAGGTGGTGCCGCCGGGCGAGGTCACGTTCTGCCGCAGAGTGTCGGCCCCCAGATCGGAGCGGTGCAGCAGCTCGCCTGCGCCCGCCACGGTCGCACGCGCCAGCCGCTGCGCGAGCTCCGGCGCCAGCCCGGCCTTGATGCCGGCCTCGGCAAGGCACTCGGCGAGATAGAACACGTAGGCGGGCCCGGAGCCGGACACCGCCGTTACCGCGTCGATGAGGCCCTCGTCGTCGACCCAGGCCACCTCGCCCACGGCGCGCAGCAGGGCGTCGCAGGCGGCGCGCTGGCCGGCCGTCACGTGGGCATTGGGCACGCACACGGTGATGCCGCGACCTATGGCAGCCGGCGTGTTGGGCATGCAGCGGACCACCGCCGTGCCTTTGGGCAGGTGCATCTCGAAGCCGGCGATGGTGCGGCCCGCGGCGATCGAGACGACCACCGTGCCCTTGCCGGCGAGCCTGGCCAGAGGCGGGAACACCTCGTCCATCACCTGGGGCTTGACGGCGACGACGATCACTGCCGGCGGCTCGGCCAGCGACGCGATCGTGGCCTGGGCAACGATGCCGTGCCTGGCCAGCAGCTCCTTGGCTCGCGGCGGCGGGGCCGGGTCCTGCACGAGGATGCGCGATGCCGCCAGCCCCTGCTCGAGCCACCCCGCCAGCATGGCGCTGCCCATGTTGCCGGCCCCGGCCAGCAGCAGCGTACCGTCGATGTTCAGAGCCATGGATCGTGCCTCAACGCGAGGTGCAGGGTGCGATAGGCGAAGCCGTATTGCACCGATACTGCCGTCGCCCGGTGCAATGCGGCTGACGCCTTTTGCACCCTACGCCGCTGCCTTCTTCCGGTTCGCCGCCAGCCGCTCGTCGACCAGCGCCACGGTGGCATCGATGACCGGATGGCTCAGGCCCTTCTGCCTGGCGATCAGCTGCACGAGCTTGTCGGCGCGCTCGATGTTGGGCGCCCCGTTCTGCAATGCGCGGGCGGCGGACGCCGGGCGCACCAGGCTCTGGGCGGCCGCTGCGTACTTCTCGAACGGCACCAGGTCGCCGGGTGCGGCGCCGAGCTTCACGCACAGGTCGTTGACGAAGTTGTAGACGGAGCGCGAGGTGGCGAGGTCGGAGTGCACCGCCTCCTGGGCCGTGCGCATGCCGTCCTTGGTGACGCAACGGTAGTTGCCGGCCAGCAGCATCGCCCACTTGGCGAGCGGCACGAAGATGGAATCGTGCACCCTGAGCTTCACCGGCAGCTCGATCTTGCCGTCGCCGGTGTCAAAGCGCACCGCGTCGATCTCGGCCTCCAGCTGGCGCAGGATGGCCGTCGACTTCTCGTCGGCGAACTTCGCCACCTTGAAGTTGGTGGGCAGCGTCACCATCAGCACGTTGACCTTCTCCTCCGGCGGGCGGATGGCCTGCGGATCGGGGCTGTTGAGCGTGATGCAGTTGGGGTCGAAGTTGTCCCACACGCTGGGGTCGGTGTAGGCGGGCTTGAGCGCCTCGTAGTCGAGCCCCGGGATGCGCTTCACGTAAGGCAGCGGCGGCATGTTCATGATCGACATGCAGGGCACGCGCGAGCGCGCCACCGCATCGAGCAGCTCGCGCACGCCCGGCGAGCGATACTGCGGCTCCTGCATGGCGAGGCCGACGAGGTCGTAGTCTTTCGGATTGATGCCGGCGGCGGGACCGGCGGTCACCTTGCCGGGCAGCTTGCGCGAGTCGAGCACCACGGGGTCCTTGCGGCCCTTCACGGGAAGGCGCACGCGGAACCCCTCGGCATTGATGAGGTCGGCCTCCGCCGGCAGGCACACGAAGTGGATCTTGTGCCCGCCGAACAGGATCTTGGAGGCGAGCAGCGACCCGTAGGACGCGCCCATCATCAGAATGTTGTAGGTCGCCATGGCCAGCCTCCCTGGGGTGTTTCATGTAGGAAAGTAGGAGCCCGCGCCGGGGCCTTCCCTTCGACCGGGCATGCTATGCGCAGGGCCCCGCCCATGCAAATGGGTTCGGAGGGGACGGGTGGCCGCGCCGAGCTGTTTGGGGCAACGTTGACTCGCGCTGTCTCTTGCGCGAGGCGAGGGACGCGAGAAGGCCGAGCTGGAGTCATGAGCCGCCGCCTCGATCGCATGCGCTCCAATCCTGCGGGCGACTGGACGATCGCTGATGTCGAAGCGCTGTGCCGTGAGCACGGTGTGCGATGCACGCCGCCGAGTGGGGAGAGGCTCGCGTTACAAGGTCTCTCACCCTTCGATACGTGATATATTGACGATCCCAAGCCGTCGTCCGATCAAACGTCGGGCGCTAGGTCCCGAGCCCCAGCTCCTCGCCTTCGGGCAACGGGGCGAGGTAGGCCGCCACCAGCTCGGGCATAACGTCCTCGAGCCGCGGCGGCGACCACTTGGGTGCGCGATCCTTGTCGACGAGGAGCGCGCGCACGCCCTCGGGGAACTCGCCGTCCTCGAACAGGCGCACGGTGAGGCGATACTCGACGTCGAGCGCTGCCTCCAGCGAGGGCAGCCGCCGGGCATTGCGGATGGCAGCGAGCGTGAGCTTCATCGATTTCGGCGACTTCTGCGCCAGTGACGCTTTCGTCTTCTGGGTCCACTCGCCGGGCATGGCAGCGAGCCGGGCCAGCATGGCCTCGACGCTGTCGCCGGAGAACACATGGTCGATCTCGCTCTGTCGGGCGGCGAGCGGCGAGGGCCCTGCATCCTCGGCGAATGCACGCACCACCTCCGGCACCGTCCCACCCTTGGCATCGACCAGCCGGTCGGCCAGCTCAGGCAGCCTGGAGCTCGGCACCAGCACGTCGGAGAAGCGCGCGTGGATGGCGTCGGCGGCGCCCATGGCCTCCCCCGTCAGCCCCAGATAGACGCCGGTCTCGCCCGGCGCATGCGCGAGCAGCCAGGTGCCGCCCACATCGGGGATGAGGCCGATGCCCGTCTCGGGCATGGCGAGCCGCGAGCGCTCGGTCACGATGCGGTGGCGCGCATGACCGGAGAGGCCGATGCCGCCGCCCATGACGATGCCGTCCTGGATGGCCACGAACGGCTTCGGGTAGCGGCCGATCAGAGCATTGAGAGGGTACTCCGCGCTCCAGAACGCGCGGGCGAGCCCCGATCCCTGGCCACGGCTGTCGTAAAGCGCACGCACGTCGCCGCCCGCACACAGCGCCCGTCCGCCGGCGCCGTCGAGCAGGACGAGGGCGACGGCCGGATCGCCCTGCCACGCCGCCAGCGCCTCGCGAATGCGGATGGTCATGGCGAGCGTCAGCGCGTTGAGCGCCTGCGGCCGGTTCGTGGTGATGCGGCCGGCCCGGCCCTCACGCCGGATCAAGACCTCGTCACTGGGCTCTTGTGCCATGGGTGCTCCCTTGACATTGCACGAGAAGTGGGGATTAGCCATTCGATCGCAGCGGCGGCGCGCGCCTCTGCGCGCCGGGGAAGGCGGCTGCGGGCGGCCATGACGGTTTGGCAGAAGATCTCGGGGCTGGCGACGGCCGTCGGCGACGCAGGCGGCAATCTGCTCGAGGGCATCGCCAGCGCTCTCGGTCTCAGCCGGCCGGTCAGCGAGCCGCAAAAGGACATCGCCTTTACCATCGCCGTGGTCGCACTCGGCGCCAAGATGGCAAAAGCCGACGGTGCCGTCTCGCACTTCGAGACGGAGGCGTTCCGCGAGGTGTTCCGCTTCGCGCCCGAGGAGGCCGCCGGCGTCGAGCACGTGTTCGATCTGGCCAAGCAGGACGTGGCCGGCTTCGAGGCCTACGCCGACCAGATCGCGGCGCTGCTCCGGGACGACCGCAAGTTGCGCCAGCATGTGCTCGAGGGGCTGCTCTATGTCGCCGCTTCGGACGGGGCGCTGCACCCGAGAGAAGATGCGTTCCTCGAGGAGGTGGCGCGCCGCTTCGGCTTCACCGACAGCGAGTACCGCTTCTATAGGGCGCGCTTCATCGAGGACCACGGCGGCAACCCCTACGACAGCCTGCGGCTGAGCCCCGACGCCAGCGACGCCGAGGTCAAGGCGCGCTACCGCCAGCTCGTGCGCGACAACCACCCCGACCGGCTGATGGCCAACGGCGTTCCGGCCGAGTTCATCGAGCTCGCAACCCGCAAGCTCGCCGCCATCAATGCCGCCTACGATCAGATCGCCAAGGAGCGCGGGCTGTGACGCCGCGGCCGGACAGCCCGCTCGTCGGTGATTTTCGCCCCTCGCCCAACTTCGAGCCGAGGCGCGGCGGGGCCCGCCCCAGCATCCTGCTCTTGCACTACACCGGCCTCGCCAGCGCCGCCAAGGCCATCGACTGGCTGACGCGGGCCGAGAGCCGCGTATCGGCGCACTACGTGGTGGACGAGGCGGGCGTCATCTCGCAGCTGGTGGCCGAGGACATGCGCGCCTGGCACGCGGGTGAGGCGGTCTGGGCGGGCGAGACCGACATCAACTCGGCCTCCATCGGCATCGAGGTGCACAATGCGGGCCACGAGCAGGGGCTGCCGGACTTTCCCGAGGCGCAGATCGCCGCGCTCGAGGCGCTGTGCCGCGACATCATTGCCCGCCACGGCATCCCCCCCGAGCGTGTGCTCGCCCACTCGGACGTGGCGCCGGCCCGCAAGGTCGATCCCGGCGAGAAGTTTCCCTGGGCGCGCCTGGCGCAGGCCGGCGTCGGCCACTGGGTGACGCCCGAGCCGGTGAACTTCGCCGATCCCGGCATCGCCCGCGATGCCGCCGGGCCGCTGGTGGCGGCGGTGCAGGCAAAGCTCGCCGCATACGGCTACGGCATCGAGGCGACCGGCGGCTTCGATCCCAGGACCGAGTTCGTGGTGGCGGCCTTCCAGCGCCACTTCCGGCCCGAACGCGTCGACGGGCGCATCGACCAGTCGACCATCACCACGCTGGAGCGGCTCGCGGACGCGCTGCCGCGGTCCAAGTCCGCGGCATGAGACTGAGCGACAAGCTGGCGGTGGAGGGCTGGCGCGCGGCCGACCGGCTCGATGCGTGGGCGGTGTTCGCCGTCGTTGCCTGCTGTGCCTCCTGGGGGGTGAACCAGGTGGCGATCAAGGCCGCCAACGCCGGCATATCGCCGGTGCTGCAGGCCGGCCTCCGGTCCGGGCTTGCCGCCGTCCTGGTGCTCGCCTGGGCGCGTGCACGCCGCGTGCGCCTCTTCGAGCGCGACCGCACCCTGTGGCTGGGCCTGCTCGCCGGCCTGCTCTTCGGCCTCGAGTTCGTGTCCATGTACGTCGGGCTCGCGCACACGACGGCCTCGCGCGGCGTGGTGCTGCTCTATCTTGCCCCGTTCGTGGTGGCGTTCGGGGCCCATTTCCTGATCCCGGGCGACCGCCTGACGCTGCCCAAGATCGGCGGGCTCACGGCGGCACTGGCCGGCCTTGCGGTGGCCATGGGCGAGGGCCTCGCCGAGCCCGGGCGACCGACGCTGCTGGGCGACCTGCTGTCGCTCACCGCCGCCGTGATGTGGGGGGCCACGACCGTGTTCATCCGCTCCACCGCGCTGGGGCAGGCGCCGCACGAGAAGGTGCTGCTCTACCAGCTCTCTCTGACCGCCGTGATCCTGCCGCCGCTGTCCTGGGCGATGGGCGAGCCCGGCATCACCGAGGTGAGCCTCACCGTGCTCGCCGCCTTCGCCTACACCGTGGTGGTGGTGGCGTTTGCCAGCTACGTCGCCTGGTTCTGGCTCGTACGCAACTATCCCCCGACGCGCGTGGCGTCCTTCACCTTCCTCTCCCCGGTGTTCGGTGTGATCGCCGGCAGCCTGATGCTGGGCGAGCCCTTCACGGCGAGCCTCGCCGCCGCCCTCGCGCTCATTACCTTCGGCATCTACCTGGTCAACCGGCCGGCGCGGCGCTGACCCACACTGCGGCCCGCGCATATGCGATGCGTGTCCGGCGCGATTGGCGCTGCGCGGCGCGCTGGCTATGGTGGCAGCCCGGATAATCGTTCGGCAAACGCAGCACGTCACACAAGGGGACAGGGACATGCTCATCAATCTCGCAGGGCGCCGCATCTACTACACGCTGGAAGGGCCCGGGAACGGCCAGGTGGTGTGCTTCACGCACTCGCTGGCCTCCGACGGCGGCATGTGGGCCGAGCAGCTTCCCGCCCTGCTCGCCGCGGGCTATCGCGTGCTGCGCCTCGACATGCGCGGCCACGGCGGCAGCGATCCCACCGGCGGCCCCTACACCATGGCCGAACTCGCCGACGACGTGGCGACCGCGCTCGACTTCCTCGGCATCGCCAAGGTGCAGTACGTCGGGCTGTCGATCGGCGGCATGATCGGCCAGGCCTTCGCCATCGCCCATGGGTCGAGGCTCATCTCCGCCATGTGGTGCGATACCTCGCCGCAAACCCCGCCCGGCTCGCAGGCGGCCTGGGCGCCGCGCATCGCTGCGGTCAAGAAGGCGAACTCGCTCAGCCCCCTCGCCGACGCCACCATGCAGCGCTGGTTCACCGACGCCTTCAAGCCGCGCAATCCGGGCCGCTGGAAGGAGATCCACGCCACCATCGCCGGCACCACGCCGGCCGGCTACCTGGGCTGCGCCGCCGCCATCCTCGACTTCGATTTCACGGGCCAGCTGCCTTCGCTCAAAGTGCCCACGCTGGTCGTGTGCGGCGCCAAAGATGAGGGCACGCCGCCCGCCGGCAACAAGAAGATTGCCGAGCTGGTGCCGGGCGCACGCTACGAGGAGATCGCCGATGCCCGCCACTTCCCCAACGTCGAGCACCCCGACGTCTTCAACCGCATCATGCTGGGCTGGCTGGCCAAGCACAGGTGACGGCCGGCGGCGGCCCTACTTGGGTTGCGCCAGCCGCGATGAAACTTGACAACACGCGTCGGGAAATGGTCATGGCAGCGCGCCAAGGGGAAGGCGCCGGCCGGCGCGCGGCCGGCAACGGCAGGAAGGGCGATGACGAGGACGGCAGCACGACGGGTCCGCGGCTGGATCGCGCTCACCCTGCTCGCCACAGCCGTCGAGCCGATCGCCATCCACCCGCCGGCCTCGGCGCAGGAGACGTCGCCATTCGCCGGGCTCGCGGGGCGATGGCTGGGCGAGGGGCGGCTCGGCTTTACCGGTGGCAAGACCGAGACGGTGAAGTGCCGCGTCACCTATCTGGTGACGGACGGGGAGCAGCAGGTGCGCCAGACGATCCGCTGCGCCACCGAAAACGACACGGTGGAGGTGCAGAGCACGGTCCGGCATGCCGCGGGGACGCTTACGGGCAGCTGGAAGGAGCTCAGCCGCGACTGGAGCGGCGAGATCGCCGGCAACGTCACGCCCAACGGCTTCAAGGTGGCCATCAAAGGCAGCGAGCTCAACGCCAACATGGACATCGTCGTCAAGGGCAGCCGCCAGATCATCGAGATCCAGTTCATCAACAGCCCGCTGATCGGCCTCACCCTCATCCTCAACAAGGGGTGAGGCCGCCCCGTGCGGCTGCGGCGACCGCCTACACCACCGGTTTGCCGGCGGCGAAGGGAGCGAGCGCCTGGGTGATGAACCTGTGCGCGGGCGTGGGCACGCCCGCCTTCTCGCCCAGCCGCACCACAACGCCCGACAGGTGATCGACCTCGAGCGGCTTGCCGGCCAGGATGTCGTGCGCCATCGAGGCGAGGAAGGTCTTGGGCATGTTGTCGTAGCCCTGCATGAGGCGGGGAACGTCGGCCGGCCCGACGCCCGCCTTCAGCGCCGCGCCCACCGCCACCGTCTCCTCCACCAGCTGCTGCAGCAGGGCGCGCGACTTCGGGTTCGAGCGTACCGGGCCGATGGGCCCGCGGGTGAGCGCCGTCATGGCCGCGTGCGGGGCCAGCATGGCAAACTTGATCCACAGCTCGCGGCCGATATCGGGCGACAGGTTGGCATCGATGCCGGCCTTCTTGCAGGCCTCCAGGAAGGCGGCGGTGCGCTGGCTGGGCTTGCCGTCGCGCTCGGCGAAGTCGAGGCGGGCGAAGTTGCCGGCCTGGCGGATCACGCCGGGCTCGACGATGTGCGAGGCGATGCGGGCGACGCCCGGCACCACGGCTCCCTCGCCGACGATGCGGCCGATGCGCTCGGCGCTCTCCACTCCGTTCTGGAAGGTGAATACGGCGGCGCCCTTGCCGACGAGCCCCTCGAGGCTCTCGGCGGCCTTCTCCGTGTCGCCCAGCTTGACGGCGAAGAGGATGGCGTCGGCTGCAGCGATCTCGCGTGCGTCGGCCACCACCTTGACGGGGTCGAGGTGCAGGGCGCCGATGTCGCTGTCGAGCCGCAGGCCCTTCCTGCGCATGGCGTCGAGATGCGCGCCGCGGGCGACGAACGTCACGTCGTTGCCGGCCGCCGCCAGCCGCGCCCCGAAATATCCGCCGACCCCGCCGGGGCCCATCACTGTGATCTTCATCTGCTTGTCCTCGCTTCCATTCCACTATCGCCGGGCTCGGAGGAGCCGGTGAGGGGCTACTTCGCGCCCGAGCGCAGCGAAGGCCCCCTCATCCGGCCTTCGGCCACCTTCTCCCCGAGGGGAGAAGGGCATCCGGCGCGCTTTGCAGCAGGTCCGATCACGGCGTGATGACGACGCGGCCGACGATGCGGCCGGCGCGCAGATCGTCGAGGGAGGCGCTGGTGCGTGCGAGCGGGCGGGTCTCGACCGGGATCGGCGCCACCTTGCCGGCCTTGACGAGGGCCAGCATCTCGCGCGCCTCGGCCAGCGAGCCCACGTAGCTGCCCATGACGGTGAGCGCCCGCAGCGGAAACATCGGCACCGGCAGGGCGAAGCCGCCGCCGAACAGGCCGACGACGATGGCCGCCCCACCCTTGGCCACGGGTGCGTGCGCGAAGGCGAGCGACTTGTCGGAGCCGACGAAGTCCACCGCCGCGCCGACGCCGCCGCCGGAGGCCTTCTGTATCGCCTTGCGCGCCCCGCCATCGGCCGGATCGAAGGCTTCGGCCGCACCCAGCCCGAGCGCCGCGTCGCGCTTGGCCTTGTCGATGTCGGCGACCAGGATCGGTTTGTCCGTCAGCGCGCGGGCGAACTGCAGCCCCATCATGCCCACGCCGCCGAGGCCGACGATCAGGAGCGGTCCGGCGTGCAGGTGCGGCAGCGCCTTCTTGATGGCGCCGTAGCCGGTGAGGCCGGAGCACATGAGCGCGCCGGCAATGGCCGGCGGGATGCCGTCGACGTCCATGAGATAGCGCGGGTGCGGCACCAGCACGTGGGTGGCATAGCCGCCGTCGACCGTGATGCCGAGCGCGCGCGGGGCGTTGCACAGGTGCTCGTCGCCGCGTGCGCACAAGGCGCACTTGCCGCAGCCGATCCAGGGATAGGCGGCGTAGAACTTGCCCTTGGGCACGCCCTGCGCCTCGGGCCCCGCCGCCTCCACCGTGCCGGCGATCTCGTGGCCCAGGGTGAACGGCATCGGCCGGTTGCCGCGCACGTCGAGCTTGTTGCCCCCGCCCAGATCGAAGTAGCCGTCCTGCAGGTGGATGTCGGAGTGGCA
>DASRDL010000455.1:0-5570 GCA_035652635.1 Hyphomicrobiaceae bacterium
ATGGCGTTCCTGTGGGCCTCCGACATGGGCGCACACACCTACGTCGGCGAGACGGTGCCCATGCGCAGGGCAGCGAGCTTCATCGACCTCATCTACGAGACGCGCGACGGCTTCATGACCGCCGCCGTCATGACCAACAAGGAATGGGCGGCACTGGCGCGCGCCCTGGGGCGACCCGAGTGGCTCGAGGACGAGCGCTTCAAGACCCCGGCGCTGCGCGACCAGAACATCGATGCCCGCCTGGAGATGACCCAGGACGTGCTCAAGACGCGCACCACGGCCGAGTGGCTCGAGCGGATGGAGGCGGAGGGCGTGCCGTGCGCGCCGGTGCTTACCCGCGACCAGGTCATCGCGCACCCGCAGATCGCCGCCTCAGGCATCCTGCTCGAAAGCGACCACCCGGTCGCCGGACGCATCCGCCAGACCCGAACCGCGGCACGCTTCGAGGCACCCACCATCGTGCGCTATGGCGCGCCTCGGCTCGGCGAGCACACGGCCCAGGTGCTGGCAGAGATCGGCCTCGCTGAGGAGGAGATCGGTGCGCTGAGGGAGCGGGGCGTGATCGGCGCGCCGCCGGCGGCCTAAGCCTCATGCCGGCCGTGCGGAGCTGCGGTGCGGGCATCCGTCCGCGCATGCCGGCCGCGCGCTCACCAGCCTTTGATTGCGGGCGCCGCCGGCCGGGCGCTACAAAGTTGCGCCTGCCGCTGACGGCAGGCGCAGCTTCGATCCCGCCCACGATCACCCTGCAGCGAGGAAGCACCCATGATCAAGTTCTACTTCAACGGCTCGCCCAACCCGACCAAGGTCGCCCTGTTCCTGGAGGAGGCCGGCCTCGCCTACGAGCCGATCGCGGTCGACACGCGCAAGGGTGATCAGTTCAAGCCCGAGTTTCTCGCCGTCAATCCCAACGGCAAGGTGCCCGCCATCGTCGACGGCGATGTGACGGTGTTCGACAGCAACGCCATCCTGCTCTACCTCGCCGAGAAGACCGGCAAGTTCCTGCCCAAGCCGACCCAGCGCGGCGAGCTGCTCTCGTGGCTGATGTTCGTGGCCACCGGCGTCGGTCCGTTCTCGGGCCAGGCCGTGCACTTCAGGCATTTCGCGCCCGAGAAGGTGCCCTACGCCCACAATCGCTACCAGTTCGAGGCCGACCGGCACTACACCATCCTCGACGGCCGCCTCGCCAAGCACCGCTACATGGTGGGCGATGCCTACTCCATCGTCGACATGGACGTGTGGGGCTGGGCGCGCATGGTGCCCTTCATCCTGGGGGACGAGGCATGGGCCAGGTACCCCAACCTCAAGCGCCTGGTGGACGAGATCGGCGCCCGCCCAGCCGCGGCGCGCGCCGTCGCCCTCAAGGACAAGTTCAAGTTCAAGACCGAGATGGACGACGAGGCCCGCCGCAACATGTTCCGGCAC
Organism: Hyphomicrobiaceae bacterium; assembly: GCA_035652635.1. Lineage (GTDB taxonomy): Bacteria > Pseudomonadota > Alphaproteobacteria > Rhizobiales > Hyphomicrobiaceae > AWTP1-13. Next base: position 1,423 of record DASRDL010000455.1, read on the forward strand.
CTGGGCGTCAAGGCGGCCTGAGCCGAGCGGCGCACGCGCTCCTCGCATCGACCTGCGCCGGCCGGGGCCGAGCCCGCGGCCGGCGTGTCGGCTTGGCAGGACGCAATGGGGTCGAGCCGACAGGGCTGGATGAGCACCATGATTGCAGCAATCAGCATGATGCGGCGCCGCGGCGACATCGGCCTGGCCGAGTTTCGCCGGCACTGGCTCGACCCGCACGGCGTGCTGACGGCAGGACTGCCGGGTGTCCGACGCTACATTCAGAGCCACTGCCTCGATGCTCCGGGCACCAACGCCCTCGCGCGTGAGCTCGCCATCGACGGGTTTCCGGAGCTGTGGTTCGACAGCATCGAGGCTCGCCGGATCGCCTACACCTCGCCGCGCATCGCCGAGTGCAACGTCGATTCGGAGCACTTCGTGGGCGCGGTATCGCGTCTCGTCACCGAGCCGCAGACGATCGCCGAGCGGCCGGTCGCGGACGGCGCCAAGGTCATTCTGATTGCCGTCGGCCCGCCCGATCCCGGCTGGTCGGACCGTTTGCATGACCGGGCGATAAAGATGGACGGTCTCGCCGGCTACGTCCGCCACGTGCTGCTCGAGCAGGCGGCGGCGCCGGCGAGCCGGATCCCGGAGCTCGAGGTGCAGGTGGCGGGCATCGCCGCGCTGACGTTCGAGAGCAACGCGGCCCTTCTGCGCTGCGAGGCGGCCCTTGCCGGCACGGGTGCGGACGCAGCCCGCACCGCGGTCTATCGCGTGCGCGACTATAAGCTCGTCTGAGCGCGGCCGCGGCGCGCCACGGCGAAATTGGGCCCACGGCCACGGGAGCTTCCGGCGCCCGGCGTGGCCAGTTCGCCACAATGAAAGGAAAATCGCCAGTGCGGCCACTTTGAGCGCACGTTTGTCGGCCGGACTACGCCGGTGCGGGGCCGTCGTTCGATTGGTGAGGGGTCGACTATGCCCGACACGTCGTTTGCCAGGCCGCGTCCGCCCCGCCTTGCCGACGCCTACGAGGCTGTCCCGGCGGGGTCGCCATTCGCGGCAGCCAATGACGACTTGCCGCTGCTCGTGACCAAGCTGCAGGAGGATGTGCGGTCCAAGGAGGCGCTCGAGCGGTTGGGCTATCCCAGGGCGCTGCTCGCCTACCTGCGCCACAAGAGGAGCGGCAAGGAGACGTTCGACGCCCTCGCCTGCGACCGTCTCTGGCCCACGACGGAGTTCGTGCGCGAGTGCCTGAAGGAGCAGCGCAGGCGCATCGTCTCGCAGTACAGGGCGACGTTTCTGGTGAGCCTTCTTGCGACGCTGGCGGCCGGTCTCGCGTTCCTGGGGACACTTGCGGTGCTCGCCCGGTAGGGCTGCTTCCGGTCGATATAAAGCGGAATGCGGTTCCGCTCGGCGGCCAAAGCAAAGAACCGCTGCCCTCGTACGTCATTTCGGCGCCGTTTGTGAGCGAAGCGAGCAAGCGGGAGCAGGCCGGGATGACGTCGTGGATGGGCGAGCGAAGGTGAGCGGCACGTGCGGCGGAATGTCGGGATGCTGCGCCGAGGGGGGGTGGCGCCCGCCGTCGCCATGACAGCCCGAGCGGCAGCCCGGGGCATGCGGATCTCTCCCCGTTCATCGTCCCCGCCGGCCTGCGCGAAGATGGCGTTCGTGCACGAGGTGGTGCGCGCCGGCGCGCCGCCGGCGGTGCTACTTGGCGCCACCGCGCACGCTGTCCTTGGGCACGTAGTTGAGCTCCTGGATCAGCACGTCCTCGACCACGTGCATGCCGAGCCGCTTGTTGACGTTCTCGACGATCTTGCGGGAGAGCGTCGGCAGGTCCTGCTTCTTGAAGTGGCGGAAGTCGATGTGCTCGCCGGAGAAGATCAACTGGAAGGCCTCGTCGACCACGAACACGTCGGGCTTGATCGGGAGCTGGCGCATGAGCGCGGCCGGCGCCGTGAAGGCGAACTGGGCAACGACGTAGCCGCGGATGCCGCCGTCGGCCACCACCGGCACGCTGATCATGCGCGTCCGCAGCGGAGTGAGGTCCGACGTGGCACCCTGCTTGTGCTGGTCGGCGGCGGCGGGCTCCGGCTTCTGCCAGGTGGCGCCGACGTAGGCGGCGCCGAGTGCCGCCAGGCACACCCACACGCCCATCAGCAGCGCCTTAATCATAGGCCTTCACCACGCCGGCGATAGAGGGCGAGTAGGTGCCGTCGGACTCCGCGTCCCTGATGGCGTCGGACATCACGGAGGCCACTTCGCGCACGGCCTCCAGATGCAGCTTGAGAATGGCCTGGTTGGCGTCGAGCTTGGCCCTGAGGCCGGCGAGCCGCGCCAGAGCCGGCTTGCCCGGATGCGCGCCCTGGAACAGACGCAGGCAGCGGCTCAAATCGAGCAGGCCCTGGCTCTTGCGGTTGTTGAACTCGCGCAGATCGATGGCCGCGCGCGCCTTCAGCGCTGCCGTCTCGTGGTCGACGACGTCCTCGAGGCGGACGACGCAGCGCTCGAGCGCCGCCAGCGCGGCTCCGAAGCCGGCGTCAGCGGCAGCGTGCTCGTGGTATGGAACCGCCATGGCCATCAGCTCTCCACGTCATCCGGGGCCCTGCCGGCGCTCGCTGAAGGCCCGACGTGCGCGGGCTCCAAGGCAGCGCCTGCTCCGGCCGCGAACGTAAGCGTGCCTTGCAGGTAGGGCAGCGCGCCGACCAGCGCCGGCGACAGTGCGACGGCCCCGGGCCCGGTAGCCGTCGCGCCCGCAGCGGCGCCGATGCGACCTGCGGCCAGGCGCTTGGCGAGGCCGACCTGGTTGCTGCGGGCGAGCTCGTCGCCGAGCTTCTCGGCCAGCATCGACCTCCACACCTCGCCCGCCGTGCCCTTGCCGAACAGGGCCTCCGAGTTGGCGGGCAGCATGGTCTGGATGAAGGTCTGCAGCACGAAGGCCTCGAGCTTGGCGAAGGCATCGGGCGACTTGCCCGCCTGGCGGGCGGCCGGGCGGGCCGACGCCGCCGGCAGGCTCGTGCCCGCCGGTGGTGGCGTGGGCGGCGCGGGTGGTTCGGCGGCGGCTGTCGCCGCCGCCTGCCAGGACGATGTCGCCGCGGGGCTTGCCGGCTCGCCGCCTCCCGCGCTGCCGAGCCGTTGCAGGCGCTGGGCGGCCGCCCGATACCTCGCCGGGTCGGCGGCGAGGACGGCGCCGAGCACCAGATCGGAGGACGGATTGATCGCCACGAGAGCCGTATCCGGAGAAATCGCCAGGGCTTGGCGCCACTATGGTCCGTCAATCTTGCGGGGAGCTTGCATTGGCGCGCCCCACGGCCGCCTCGATGACCTCGCCCAGCGCCTTCTTCTCGCTCTCGCGCCGCGCCTCCAGGCTCACCCGCTCCTCGAGCCGCTCGGCGCATGCCACCTGCATGGCCTGCTCGGCGAGGCGCTCGCCTTGCAGCTGCTCCTGCCGCGCCACGTCGTCGGCCCCCCGCGCGATTGCCACGAGCCGCCGGGCCGTGGCGTCGAGGAACAGGCCCGCCAGCGCATCGTCGTCGTTGAGGGCGGCGATCAGCTCCTGCCGCTCCCGGTCGAGCTCCGCGGCGCGGTGCTGCAGCTCGAGGAGCCGCCAGTGCTCGACCCGATGCAGCTGCTCCTGCAGGGCGAGAATGCGGCGCGCGCGCGTCAGCGACCTCGTCATTCGTCACCCCCGCGCCAGCCAGCCCATGAAGCCCATCATGAACAGCCGCAGCGACTCGCCGATCATGAAGTACAGGATGAGGAAGCCGCCGGCCAGGATGAAGGGCGTGGCGATGAAATAGACGGGGATCTGCGGTACCAGCCGGTTGGCGAGGCCCACCATCAGGTTGACGCTCAGGGCGTAGACGATGAACGGACTCGAGATCTGCAGGGCGATGAGGAACGCGCTGGTGAGTGCGTCGGTCACCTTCGCCAGGCTGAAGTCGAGCGCAATGGTCTCGTTCAGCGGCAGCGCCGAATAGGAGCCGATGACGGCGCGCAGGATCTCCCAGTGCTGGTCGGTGAGGAAGAGGAGCACGGTGGCCGTGAGCGAGATCAGCGTGGCGAACGCCGGCAGCGGCTCGTTGTCCTCGATGGGGGCGCCCGGCGGCGTGCTGAAGCCGATGAACATGGCGGCCGCCGAGGCCATGAACTGCAGGGCCTGGAAGAAG
>DASRDL010000456.1:0-8619 GCA_035652635.1 Hyphomicrobiaceae bacterium
AAGACCAACCTGTGCACGGCCATCCGTGCCACCCAGGGCCAGGGCGTGATGCCCGACGGTACGAGCCGCTTCTCCCTCTCGGGCAAGAAGCTCTTCCACTACATGGGCACGTCGACCTTCTCCAACTTCACCGTGCTGCCGGAGATCGCCGTCGCCAAGGTGCGCGAGGACGCCCCCTTCGACAAGATCTGCTACATCGGCTGCGGCGTCACCACCGGCATCGGCGCCGTCCTCAACACCGCCAAGGTGGAGGAAGGCGCCAAGGCCATCGTGTTCGGCCTCGGCGGCATCGGCCTCAACGTCATCCAGGGTCTCAGGCTCGCCAGCGCCGACATGATCATCGGCGTCGACGTCAACGACGCCAAGAAGCCGTGGGGCGAGCGCTTCGGCATGACGCATTTCGTCAATCCGAAGGAGGTCGGCAAGGACCTCGTCGCCCACCTCGTCGACATGACCAAGAAGGGTGCGGACCAGATCGGCGGGGCGGACTACACCTTCGACTGCACGGGCAACGTCACCGTGATGCGCCAGGCGCTGGAGGCCTGCCACCGCGGCTGGGGCGTGAGCGTCATCATCGGCGTCGCCGGCGCCGGCCAGGAGATCGCCACCCGCCCCTTCCAGCTGGTGACGGGCCGGGTGTGGAAGGGCACGGCCTTCGGCGGCGCGCGCGGTCGCACCGACGTGCCCAAGATCGTCGACTGGTACATGGAGGGCAAGATCCAGATCGATCCCATGATCACCCACACCATGCCGCTCGCTGACATCAACAAGGGCTTCGACCTGATGCACAGGGGCGAAAGCATCCGCAGCGTGGTGCTGTTCTGACGGTGCATGGCTCCCGGCCCGGTCGCGCTGGCCGGACGGACGGTTGCGGGTGGGCGGGATCGGGCGGCGACGCGAGCAATTTGCAGCCGTAGAGGCAATTGGGCTCACCCGCGCCCGGCGGCCTGTGCTAATCGGGTGTGCATCTGCCCCCGACGAAGCACCGGCTAGCGGGGACCGAACCGAGAGCTGAGGTGGGCGTGCGGCGGCTCTTCAAGTGGATTGCCGGGCTGGCCGGGGGCGTGGCCCTGCTGGCGCTGCTGGCGGCGGGCGGCGGCTACGTGCTCCTGTGCAACACGGTGCCCTCGGCATCGGGCTCGCTCGCCATCGCCGGCCTGTCCGCCCCGGTGGAGGTGATCCGCGACCGCGAGGGCGTGCCGCACATCTTCGGCCGCAGCATGGACGATCTGTTCGCCGCGCTCGGCTTTCTGCACGCGCAAGATCGGCTGTGGCAGATGGAGACGCTGCGCCGCGCCGGCCAGGGCCGTCTGTCGGAGATATTCGGGGAGCGCACCTTCGGCAGCGACGTCTTCCTGCGCACTCTCGACCTCTACGGCCACGCCGAGCGATCGCTCGCGGCCCTCTCGCCCGCCACGAGGGCCCATCTCGAGGCCTATGCCCGCGGTGTCAACGCCTTCCTTGCGCGCAGGACCGGGCTGTTGGAGCCGCGCCTGCCGCCGGAGTTCCTCATCCTGCGCCACGTGCCCGAGCCCTGGCGTCCGGCCGACAGCGTGGTAGTGACCAAGATGATGGCGCTCAACCTGAGCACCAACCTCAACCACGAGACCCTGCGCCTGGCGCTGGCCGCGGAGGGCCTCACCTCGGCCGAGATCGCCGACCTGCTGCCATCGCCCGACGCCGCCGATAGGGCGCCACCCTTGCCGGAGCTTGCCGAGCTCTATCCCCTGCGGCGGCGTGGGCCCGGGTCCCGGCACGCGAGCCGCGACCCGGTCGACGACCTCGTCGGCAGCGGTGCCTCCAACAACTGGGTGGTGTCGGGCCGGCGCACGCGCTCCGGCAAGCCGCTGCTCGCCAACGATCCCCACCTCGGCCTCGGTGCGCCCTCGACCTGGTATCTCGCCCATCTGGCGCTCGAAAGCCCCGGCGCCGCCGCCATCAACATAGTGGGCGCCACGCTCGCCGGCGTGCCGCTGGTCGTGCTCGGCCGCACCGACCGCCTCGCCTGGGGCTTCACCAATACCGGCCCCGACGTGCAGGACGTCTTCATCGAGAAGGTCAATCCGGCCGACCCGACGCAGTATCTCACGCCGGACGGCTGGCGGCCGTTCGATGTCGAGCCGATGACAATCGCCGTCAAGGGCGCGGGAGTTCGCACAGTGGAGCGGCGCCGGACCCGCCACGGTCCCGTGCTGCCCGGCACCTACCGCGGCCTCGAGAGCATGCTGGCGCCGGGCTATGTCGCCGCGCTGCAATGGACGGCCTTGAGCGACGACGACACCACCATCGAGGCCGGCACCTACGACCCCGGCGTGCGCGACGTCGCCGGCTACATGGAGCGCATGCGCCGCTACGTGGTGCCCATGCAGAGCATGGTGGTGGCCGACGCGCGCGGAACCATCGGCCTGATCGCCCCCGGCCGCGTGCCGGTGCGCGATCCCGCCAACACGGTTGCCGGCCGCGCACCGGTACCCGGCTGGGATGCCAAGTACGACTGGAAGGGCTTCCTGCCCTTCGAGGACCTGCCGCGCATCGTCGATCCACCGGCCGGTGCCATCGGCACTGCCAACGCCCGCATCGTGCCGCCCGACTACCCTCACCTCCTCACCCACGACTGGGACGTGCCTTACCGCCAGCAGCGCGTCGAGGAGCTCATCTTCGGCCGCGACGGCCACGACGTGAGCACCATGCGCGCGGCCCAGGCCGACGTTCTCTCCCTCGCCTTCCAGCGCCTGAAGCCGCTCATGATCGCTGCCGCCCGCCGCGCAGGCAGCAGGCAGGCGGCCGTGCTCGAGCAGCTCGAGCGCTGGAATGCCACCATGCGCAGCGAGTTGAGCGAGCCGCTGATCTTCACGGCCTGGGAACGGGCCACGGTGCGCGCCATCTTCGCCGACGATCTGGGGGCGGCTTTCGGCCGATACTTCGCCACCCGCGCCGCGGCGCTCATCCGCCTCCTGGAAGGGCAGGCCACGAGCCGCGACTGGTGCGACGACCGCTCCACCCCCGCGCGCGAGACCTGCGACGGGCTCATCGCCGCGGCGCTCGATGCGGCACTGGCCGAGCTCGAGCGGCGCTACGGGTCCGACCGCACGCGCTGGCAGTGGGGCCGCGCGCACTATGCGGCCGGCGAGCACCGTCCGCTCGGCGCCGTGGCGGTCATTGGCCGGTTCTTCAACGTCGAGGTGCCGAGCCCCGGCGGCGCCTACACCCTCAACCGCGGCGTCAGCGACTTCGGCGACGTCGAGCCCTACGCCAATCGCAGCGCCTCGTCCTATCGCGCCATCTACGACTTCGCCGACCTCGACCGGTCGCTCTACATCCAGACCACCGGCCAGTCGGGCAACCCGTTCTCGCCCTTCTACCGCTCGTTCGCGGAGCGCTGGGCCAGGGTCGACTACATCGAGATCCCGACCAAGCGGGCAGAGATCGCCAAGATCGCGCTCGGCACCTGGACCCTGACGCGGCCCTGACGGCGGCCTGCGCTCTCCGCCCGGGCCGAGCGCGCCGCTCCCGCGGGCCCGATCCCGGACCCGTGTCGCTCGGCGCCTTCCCGGCCTGCCGGCGTTGTATGGACCGCGGCATCCCAATCCCCGGGAGTGTAAGACTTGCTTGCAGTTTTTGATGCCAGCTCTGCCGCTGCCGCGGCATAATGCGCGCCTATGAGCGGCAGCGTTGCGGGGGGCAACGTGCCTTCCGCGCCCGGACTACACCCAAGGCGACAACAAGAGGCGAACATGTCGCGGCAGTTCTTCGGCACCGACGGCATCCGCGGTCAGGCCAACCGCCATCCCATGACCTCGCAGACCGCCCTCAAGGTCGGCATGGCGGCCGGCAAGCTGTTCTCCAACGGCCTCTACCGGCACCGCGTCGTCATCGGCAAGGACACGCGGCTCTCCGGCTACATGATCGAATCGGCGCTGATGTCGGGCTTCACCGCCGTGGGCATGGACGTGTTCCTGCTGGGCCCGATGCCCACCCCGGCGGTCGCCATGCTCACCCGGTCGCTGCGCGCCGACCTCGGCGTGATGATCTCCGCCTCGCACAACCCCTACGCCGACAACGGCATCAAGCTGTTCGATCCGGACGGCTACAAGCTCTCCGACGAGGCCGAAAGCCGCATCGAGGAGCTGATGGCGGCCCCCGCCGAGGACCTGCTGGCGCCACCGGACAAGATCGGCCGCGCCAAGCGGATCGAGAGCGCGCAGGAGCGCTACGTCGAGGCTGCCAAGCGCACGCTGCCGCGCAACATCCGCTTCAACGATCTGCGCATCGTCATCGACTGCGCCAACGGTGCCGGCTACCAGGTGGCCCCCGATGCCCTGTGGGAGCTGGGCGCGGAGGTGATCAAGATGGGGGTGGAGCCCAACGGCCACAACATCAACCTCAAGTGCGGCTCCACCTCGCCCGAAGCCCTGTGCGACAAGGTGCGCGAGATGCGCGCCGACATCGGCATCGCGCTCGATGGCGACGCCGATCGCGTGGTGATCGTCGACGAGAAGGGCCGCACCGTGGACGGCGACCAGATCATGGGCGTCATCGCCGAGAGCTGGCACGCCCACGGCAAGCTCACGGCCGGCGGGGTGGTGGCGACCGTGATGTCGAACCTGGGCCTCGAGCGCTACCTCGCCGGTCTCGGTCTCACCATGGTGCGCACGCCGGTGGGCGACCGCTACGTGGTGGACCACATGCGCCGCCACGGCTACAACGTGGGCGGCGAGCAGTCGGGCCACATCGTGCTCTCCGACTTCACCACCACCGGCGACGGCCTGATTGCCGCGTTGCAGGTGCTATCCGTGGTGGTCGCCACCGGCAAGCCCGTGAGCCAGGTGTGCAAGCGCTTCGATCCCCTGCCGCAACGGCTCGAGAACGTGCGCTACGTCAACGGCGCGCCGCTGGAGCAGGACGCCGTAAAGAAGGCCATCGACCTCGGCAAGGCGCGGCTGGGAGAGAACGGCAGGCTGGTGATCCGCCCCTCCGGCACCGAGCCCGTCATCCGCGTCATGGCCGAAGGGGACGATGAGCGACTCGTCCAGCAGGTGGTCGGCGACATTGCCGAGGCCGTGCGCAAAGCCGCCCAGGCCGCGTGAGCCGGCAACCGGCTATTTCGGCCGAGGGCAAGGCAAGGCCCTCGACCGGAACCCGGCCACGTGATCCTCCGCCCGCATGGACCGGGGACATTTCGCTTCCCTCGGCACGAGCCCGAGGGCCGGCGCAAAATTCCGCACTGCCAGCCCCCCTGCGGCAAGGGCGCCACAGGCGGTGCCATGGCGAAGCAATCCTTAATCGCTTCTTAAGCCTTGTTGGCGATCCTCCCCGGCGTTGAGCCCACCCTCAGGGGCCGACGTCCCTGGGGGCTGTATCGGGCGCTGTAGGAGGACAAGTCATGGTCGCTACCCGCAGGTTCCTCGTCGCCGGGGCGTTGTTTCTGATCGCCAGCGTAACGGGCGCCGGCGCCGACTATTACCGCGGCGTCAAGGACTTACCTACCGTCGCCATGCAGCCGGCCAGCTGGTACGTGCGCGGCGACTTCACCTATTCCTGGATGGATGCAGAGGAGCTGTTCGCGGCCACCGCCCCGTTCACCAGCCGCTCCATCGACAGCACCTGGGGACTCGGCGGCGGCATCGGCACCTATTTCGGCCGCGGCGTGCGCGGCGACGTGACGGTGGACTGGCGCGCCCAGACCGACGTGCACGGTCGCGGCGGCATCACCACCGACTTCTCGCTCGAGAGCGCCGTCATCCTCGCCAACCTCTACTACGACTTCCGGCCCTATGAGCGCTTCACGCCCTATATCGGCATCGGTCTCGGCGCCGCCCATCACCGCACCGGCAGCGGCGTCGTCCTGGCGACCTGCGGCGGCCTGCCGTGCGCCTACGACGGCGGCAGCAACTGGACTCCGGCCGGCGCCCTGATGGCCGGCTTCAGCTTCCGCGTCGACGGCGGACACCGGGCGCCCGTCAGCATCAAGGACGTTCCCGTCGAGCAGCCGGGGCGCCTGCACATCGATGTCGGCTATCGCTTCCTCTACCTCGGTGATGCCGACACCGGCGGCGTCATCGGCGTCGTCAACCCGACGCCGGGGCCGCGTCTGGAAGACATCACGGCGCACGAGATTCGCGTCGGCCTCAGATGGGACATCCGCTGACGGCCGATGAGGGGCGGGCCCGCTGCCCGCCCCGCGACACGAGTAGGGCCCGGCAGCCTTCGGGCGCCTGGGTCCGGTAGGACAGGAGAGACCGGCCGGCGCCGCATGCGCCCACGCCGGTCTTTCCGGTTCGCAAGTCCAGTGCGTAGCGGCGGGCTTCCGCGTAACCGCCCGCCGAGGACGGCGCACCGGTGGACCTCGTACTGCTCCCCTCCGGCCGACCTCCAAGAACAACCGCGTAGAACGCGATGGCGCCCCACGCAGCGTGCGGGGCCACGGACTGGCAGGGGATGGACGTTATGAGACTCAAGCTTGCGATCATTGCACTGGGGGCGCTCGCAGCGCTGAGCGGCCCGGCCCGTGCCGACGGCTTCGCCTGGAGCGCCGGCATCAACGATCTCTCCACACCGCCCTCCGAGGCCGTGCGCTGGGGCTCCGGCATGAAGGACATGGCCGTGCCCGCGCCGATCCCGGTGCCGGCGCCCATCCCGGTGCAGGAGGGCTTCACCTATTATTTCCGCGGCGACCTCGGCTACGGCTGGGCGGATGCGCGCAGCCTCAGCGAGACGGGCCTCATTTATGGTGAGGACATTGCGGCGCCAGGCGTGCCCTTCACGTCTTCGTCCCCGCTCATCACCTGGAGCAAGAAGACCGAGGAGGTCTTTACCGGCACCGTCGGCATCGGCGCCTACATCACGCCGTGGCTCAGAGGCGATCTGACGCTCGACTTCCGCAGCGACCAGAACAACGAAGCCAACGGTACTTATTCCTACACTTATGGGCCGGACCCGACGTCGACTGTAAACGGCAGCATTTCGGACCGGATGCGGCTCGGCTCCACGGTCGGCCTCGTCAACCTCTACATCGAGCCGCTGCCGCGCGGCCTGTTCACGCCCTACATCGGCGCCGGAATCGGCTTCGTCTACAACGACGTCACCCGGAATTACACCAACACCGAGCTCCTGGTCGACGGAGGCGGCGCAGTGACCGCCATCCGCACACGCACGGGCGTCGGCCATGAGAACAACACCACGCTGGCTGCGGCACTGATGGCGGGTGCGACCTTCGCCGTCAGCCCTCGCTGGGCAATCGATGTCGGCTACCGCGCCCTCTACACGGACGGCATCGATGTGACGATTACCACGCCGTCGTTCGTAACTGCGACGACCCAAACCAGCATCATGACGATCGGTGCCGGCTGGGAGCACGAGGTCCGCGTCGGCGTACGGTTCAACATCTGGTGACGGAAACTACCACGCCAGTCATTCCGGGATTTTGCGGAAGCGAAATGCCGGATCCCGGGCCGCCTGTACGTCGCGAGGTGCGGGTGCCCGTTCGCGGGCGTGTGCCCTTGGCCGGCATGGCATAAATCGCGCCCTCAGCCCGCCCCCTCCCATACCGCCAAGGCCTGCCGCGTGGCGGCGACATCGTGTACCCGCAGGATGTGCACGCCCTGTGCCACGCCCAGCAGCGCTGCAGCGAGCGAGCCGGGCAGCCGCTCCCCGGCCCCGGCCCCGGTCAGGCGGCCGATGAAGCTCTTGCGCGAGGCGCCGAGCAGGATTGGGCAGCCGAGCCCGTGCAGTATGCTCAGGCTGCCGAGCAGGGCCAGGTTGTGGGCCAGATTCTTGCCGAAGCCGATGCCGGGATCGACGATCAGGCGCGCACGCGGGATGCCCGCCCGCTCGCACGCCTCGATGCGCGCCTCCAGGGCGTCGTAGACGTCGAGCACCACATCGTCGTAGCGCGGGGCGACCTGCATGGTGCGCGGCTCGCCCTGCGCGTGCATGAGCACGACCGGCAAGCCGAGTAGAGCTACGACCTCGAGCGCTTTGGGATCGTGGTCCAGGGCGGAGACGTCGTTGATAATGTGCGCGCCCTCGGCAGCCGCGCGGCGCATTACCTCTGCCTTGCGCGTGTCGACAGAGATGCGCGCCTTGCTGCGCTTGGCCAGTGCGGCGATCACGGGCAGCACGCGTCGACACTCCTCCTCGAGGTCGACCGGGTCGGAGCCCGGCCTGGTCGACTCGCCGCCGATGTCGAGGATGTCGGCCCCCTCGGCCTCGAGTTGCAGGGCGTGCGCGACGGCGGCCTCGGCTCCCAGGTAGCGGCCGCCGTCGGAGAAGCTGTCGGGCGTCACGTTGACGACACCCATCAGGCGCGTGCGGCCGAGGTCGAGCCCGGCGACGGCGGACCGGGGCGCGGACAGGCGCCGCAGCAAGACCTCTGTCCCTTCGGGCGGCGTGCCGCCTCGGATCGCCGCGCCCTCGAGCGCGCGCCGGCGGACGCCGCCCCCGTCCCGCTCGATCAGCTCGGCAGCAAGGAACTCGGGGCCGCTCTTTCCCCCGACGCGAAGCGCCGGCAGCCCGCCATGGTCCGCCGGCAGGCGGCCCACGGGGCGGATATAGAGCTTGCGGCGTGCGGACACGGGCGGCCTCCTACCACCCCGCGCCGACCAGCCCAAGGGGCGTCGC
>DASRDL010000457.1:0-2064 GCA_035652635.1 Hyphomicrobiaceae bacterium
CTCCATCCTGGCCTTCTCCGGCTTGGCGAGCGCGGTCATCCCCTGGCGCAGCGTCTCCTGCAGGCTGGCGACCGGGCTGCCGGGCTCGGCCTCTGCGGCGGCGATGGCGACCGCGCTGGTCGTCGACCTCAGCGCCAGCACCCGCCCCTCCTGGCCGCGCAGCAGGCCGCGCGAGACGTACCGGGCGGCGGGGGGAGGCACCTGATCCTCCTCCAGCTCCTCGTCGGTGGAGCCGAGCCCGGTGTTGACGATCTCGGCCGGGTCGACGTGGGCGAGGTCGTGGCGGGCGAGGTAGGAGACGGCCAGCTCGCGGAAGATGTAGTCAAGGATCGAGGTGGCGTTCTTGATGGTCTCGTTGCCCTGCACGAGGCCCGCCGGCTCGAAGCGGGTGAAGGTGAAGGCGTCGACGTACTCCTCGAGCGGCACGCCGTACTGCAGCCCCAGCGAGATGGCGATGGCGAAGTTGTTCATCAGGCTGCGGAAGGCGGCGCCCTCCTTGTGCATGTCGATGAAGATTTCGCCGAGCCGTCCGTCGTCGTACTCGCCCGTGCGCAGGTAGACCTTGTGGCCGCCGACGGAGGCCTTCTGCGTGTAGCCCTTGCGGCGGGACGGCAGCTTCTCGCGCTCGCGCTGGCGCTCGATGATGCGCTCAACGATGCGCTCGGCGGCGACGGCGGCGCGCTGCGCCATCGGTTTGTCGGCGGCGAGCTCGGCCGCCACCTCCTCCTGCTCGTCCTCGTCGTCGGAGAGCAGCTGTGCGTTGAGCGGCTGGGACAGCTTGGAGCCGTCGCGATAGAGCGCGTTGGCCTTGAGGCCGAGCCGCCATGACAGCATGTAGGCCGCCTTGCAGTCCTCCACGCTCGCATCGTTGGGCATGTTGATGGTCTTGGAGATGGCCCCCGAGATGAAGGGCTGGCTCGCCGCCATCATGCGGATGTGGCTCTCCACCGACAGGAAGCGCTTGCCCTTGCGGCCGCACGGGCTCGCGCAGTCGAACACGGGCAGGTGCTCATCGGCGATGTGCGGTGCGCCCTCCAGCGTCATGGCCCCGCACACGTGCTCGTTGGCGGCCTCGATGTCCTTCCTGGAGAAGCCGAGATGGGCCATCAGGTCGAAGGCGGGATCGGCCAGCGTCTCGGCCGGGATGCGCAGCGTCTGCGTGAGGAATTCCTCGCCCAGCGTCCAGCGGTTGAAAGCGAACTTGATGTCGAAGGCGGTCTTGAGCGCGGCATCGAGCTTGGCCAGAACCTCCGGCGTGAAGCCCTTGGCGGCGAGCGTGGCGTGGTTGATGGCGGGTGCCTGCGCCAGGCTGCCGTGGCCCACCACATAGGCCTCGATCTCGGCGATCTCGGCCTCGCCGTAGCCCAGCGTGCGCAGGGCCTCCGGCACGGACTGGTTGATGATCTTGAAGTAGCCGCCGCCCGCCAGCTTCTTGAACTTGACGAGCGCGAAATCGGGCTCGATGCCGGTGGTGTCGCAGTCCATGACGAGGCCGATGGTGCCGGTGGGGGCGATCACGGTGGCCTGCGCGTTGCGGAAGCCGTGCTCCTGGCCGAGCGCAATCGCCTGGTCCCAGGCGCGGCGTGCGGCGGCGACGAGCGCTTCGTCCGGGCAGGCCGCGGCGTCGAGCGGCACGGGCAGCGTGGCGAGCCGCTCGTAGCCCTGCTCGTGGCCGTAGGCCGCACGACGGTGGTTGCGGATGACGCGCAGCATGTCGGCGGCGTTGTCGTGATAGCCGGGGAAGGGGCCCAGCTCCTTCGCCATCTCGGCCGAGGTGGCATAGGCCGTGCCGGTCATGATGGCCGAGATGGCCGCGCAGATGGCCCGTCCCTCGGCGCTGTCGTAGGGGATGGCGGAGGCCATCAGCAGTCCGCCGATGTTGGCGAAGCCCAGTCCCAGCGTGCGGTAGCGATAGGACAGCTCGGCGATGCGCTTGGAAGGGAACTGCGCCATCAGCACCGAGATCTCGAGCGCGATCGTCCACAGCCGGCAGGCGTGCTCGAAGGCGGCGATGTCGAAGCCCCCTCTGCCCGCACTCGAGGTGCGGAAGGCCATCAGGTTGAG
>DASRDL010000458.1:0-2303 GCA_035652635.1 Hyphomicrobiaceae bacterium
TCAGTTGAAGTTGAGCTTCAGGCCGGGCTCGGGCCACTTCAGGACGCCGAGGCGGCCGGTGTCGGACAGCGTCACGTAGGCCGTGCACATGTCGGGGCCGCCGAAGCAGACGTTGGTGGGATAGCGGTCCGGCACCTTGACCGCGCGCACGACCTGGCCGGTCGGCGAGATCTCGGTGATGAAGCCGGTGTTGAGGGTGGCGATGGTGATGTTGCCGCTCGCCATCACCTTGAGACTGTCGAAGCGGGCGCTGCCGGCGAGCCCGGCGATCATGTGGCCGCTGTGCGGCGCAAACTCGCTCTTGGGCTTGAGCTTGCCGGGACCCTGCACCTCGAACGCCCACAGCCGCGCCCCTTCCGTGTCGGCGACATAGAGCGTGCGGCCGTCCGGCGACAGCCCGCAGCCGTTGGGGCTCAGCATGGGGTAGGCGACGGTCACGATCCGGGAGCCGTCGGGGCGCGCGTAGTAGACGCCGCCGTTGTCGCGATGGCGCGGATGGCGCTTGCCGAGGTCGGTGAAATAGAAGCCGCCCTCCTTGTCGAACACCAGGTCGTTGGGTGCCGACAGCGGGTGGCCGTCGACCTCGCTGTAGAGCATCTTGGCCTCGCCGGTCCTGGGGTCGAGGCGCTGCACGTAGCCGAACTTGTAGTCGGGATGCGGGCCCAACCCCATCGAATGGCCCTCGACGTAGCGGCTGCCGCCGTTGTTGCAGAGATAGAAGTAGCCGTCGGGGCCGATGGCGAGCCCGTTGGGGCCGCCGCCGCAGGCGGAGAACAGGCCGACCTTGCCGTCCGGGCTCACCCGCGAGCAGCGCTGGTTGCGGATCTCGGTGAGCACCACCGAGCCGTCGGCACAGACCACCGGGCCCTCGGGAAAACCGAGCCCCGTCGCCAGGATCGTCACGTCAGCCATCGCCCGTCTCCTCTCGCTTTTTCGCAAGTCTGGCCTGCGCGGCGACGGCGTCAAGAGCGAACGCGTTGTCTCTTCCCAGCATGGGTCGCCAGCCATACCATCCCGAGGCTCAGGGAGGAGCGAGCCCCATGAAGATCACCAGAGTGTCCGCCGTTCCCATGTCGGCGCCGGTGCCGAAGGAGAAGCGACATCGCACCGACCTCGGCACCAAGGTCAAGAGCGACGCCACGCTCATCCGCGTGGAGACCGACGGCGGGCTCACCGGCATCGGCGCGGCGCTCGGCAGCCCGCCCATCGTGGCGGCCATCGTCGAGCACGAGCTGGCGGGCGAGGTGGTGGGCGAGGACCCGCTGTTCTCCGAGCGCATCTACGAGAAGATGTACAACGGCTCGCGCAGCACGCCGGCGCTGGCGCGCGGCATCACCCAGGCCGACGAGAGCCGGCGGCGCGGCGTCATCATGGAGGCGATCGCGGGCGTCGACATCGCCGTGTGGGACGTGAAGGCGCAGGCGCTTGGCGTGCCGCTCTACCAGGCGCTGGGCGCGGTGCGCTCCTCCATCAGGGGCTATGCCAGCGGCGGCTGGGCGCCCGGCGAGGAGGCGGAAGGCGAGCTCGCCGGCTACGCCGCCAAGGGCTTCACAGCGGCCAAGATGCGCGTGGTGGGCCGTGACGGGTTCTCGATCCCCAACTGCGTGCGCCGGGTGAAGGCCGCCCGCCGCGGCCTCGGGCCCGGCGTAGAGCTGATGGTCGACGCGCACGGCTCGCTCGAGGTGGCGACCGCCATCAAGCTCGCCCGCGAGCTCGAGCCCTACGACATCGCCTGGTTCGAGGAGCCGGTGTCGCCCGACGATCACGCCGGCCAGGCCGAGGTACGCCGCGCCACCACCATTCCCATCGCCTCGGGCGAGCGCGAGTTCACGCGCTTCGACTTCGCCGACCTGCTCGAGCGGCGCGCGCTCGACATCGCCCAGCCGGACGTCGCCCGCGCCGGCGGCATCACCGAGATCCGCCGCATCGCCGCGCTCACCTCCGCCTACGGCGTGCGTCTGGCGCCGCACGCCTGGGGCAGCGGCGTGCTGTTCGCCGCCAGCATTCACGTGGCGATGGCGGCTGCCAACTGCCACATCCTGGAGGTCACCCAGGGCTACATGCCGATGATGTGGGAGCTCTTCGACGAGCCCTTCGACATCCGCCCCGACGGCACGGTGCACGCTCCCGACCGGCCCGGCCTCGGCTTCACGCTGCGGGCCGATGCGCTCGAGCGCTTCCGCTACGTTCCCGGCCCCGAGTTCGAGTTCTAGAGGCGCGCCATGACCGCAGACTACACGATCGACTGCTGCCAATACTGCAACTGGTCGCCCGAGATCTTCCGGCAGATGCGCGAGGGCGGC
>DASRDL010000459.1:0-4670 GCA_035652635.1 Hyphomicrobiaceae bacterium
CGCGTTTTGCTAAAAGCGCTTGAGCAGGCGCTCCAGATACTCGAGCTCGAGAGGCTGGCGCGTGGGCTCGCCCAGCCGCCGCCGCAGCTCCTCGAGGATCTCGCGCGCCCGCTGGACGTCGATCTGATCGGGCACCTTGACCCCGACGCCTGGGTCGGGCCCCTCGGTGCGCTGCGGCGGACGCCCCATCGGATCGAGCTCGCCGCGCGAGTCGTTGAGGCCGAAGCGCGAGGGCATGCGACTGAGCATCTGCTGGGCCATCTCGCGGGCGCCCTGGCGCAGCTGCTCGAGCGCGCGCGCCTCCTCTTGCGTGGCGCCTTCGAGGTCGCCCTCGCGCAGCGCCCGCTCGGCCCGCTCCATCGCTTCGCCTGCGCCCTCGAGCTGCCCCGGCGCGTTGAGGCCGAACTCGCTCAGGCCCCTCTGCAGGCGACCCAGCATGTCGCGCAGCTGGCGCTGGCGGTCGCCCAGGGCGCCGAGCTGGTCACCCTGGCCGTCGCCCGGCTGCTGGCCCTGGCCCTGACCCTGCTGACCTTGCTGCCCCTGGCCGCGCTGACCCTGCTGGCCCCTTTGTCCGCGCTGGCCGCGCTCGCCCTGGCGCCGCTGCTGGCTGAACGTGTCGTCCAGCAATTGCTGCTGCTGACCCAGCAGGTTGCCGAACTCGTCCATCATCTGGCTGAAGCGCTGGTTCTGACCCTGATCGGCCATGCGGCCCGACTGCAGCCGGTCGAGCAGGTCGCGCAGCTGGCTCAGCATCTGCTGGGCCATGTTGCGGTCGCCGGACCGCGCCATGTTCTCCAGGTTGCGGAGCATCTGCTCGATGTCCTGCGGCGTCATGAACTGGCTGTTGCGGTCCATGCCCTGCACCGGCGGCTGGTTCTGTGCCTGCCTGGCGAGCTGCTCCAGGAACTGGGCCAGCGCCTGCCGCAGCTCCTGCATCAGCTTCTGGATCTCCTCGTCGGTGGCGCCTTCCTCCAGGGCCTTGGACAGCCGCTCCTGCGCTGCCCGCAGCGCGCGCTCGGCGTCCGACAGGTTGCCGTCCTCGATGCGCAGCGCGATGTTCCACAGCTGGTCGATCACGCTGTTGCGGGCACTGCGCGAGGTCTCGCGCTGCAGCCGCCAGTAGGCCGAGCGCAGGCCGAGGTACACCTGCAGGTCGTCGATGAAGCCCTCGGGCGCGACGGTGAGTGCATCGAGCGCGCGGGCGACCTGCAGCCGCTCGCGCGGGTCCTCCGCCAGCAGGCGGCGCTGCTCGACCACGGCGCGCGCCAGCGGCTTGGAGAAGCGCCGCTCGGGCAGCACGATCTCGATCGCCTCGCTGCGACCGGTCTGGCCAGCGAGGTCCTTGGCGAGCAGCGTCAGCTCGACCCGCATGCCCGCCCACATGTGATCGCCGATCTCGTGGAAGCTCTGGCCCTCGGCGGCCTTCGGGTAGGCACGCGGCAGCCGCAGCACCAGCGCCGGCGGGCGCTCGTAGGGCGGCCTTGGACCCTTGACCTTGGTCCGCGCCCAGGCGGTGGACGTCGTGTCTTCCTTGGCGCGCACGCGGCGCATGCGGGTTTCGGCGGAGACGACGCCATAGTCGTCCTCGACCTTGAAGTGCAGCTTGAGGCCCCCGCGCGGCGTGCGCTCCACGTCCTTGGTGAGGGCGATGCGGGGCGGGTTGTCGGGCGTGACCGTGAACGGCCAGCTCAAGAGCCGCGCGCCCCCGCCGTAGACCGTGACGGTGCCGGACCGGCGCAGCTCCAGCTTGATCTCGGATACGTCACCGCTGCTTGCCGCCTCCGGCGCAGCAAGGCGCTCCACCTCGCCGTTGGCGCCGGGGGCCTCGAGCGCGAGGGCGCCGAGGGCCGCGCCGCTCGCCCGCACCACCAGCACGCTGCGGTCGGGGACCTCGAAGGGCCCCGCCGGCTGGTCCTGCGGCCGCACGGCGTGGAACCCGCCGTCGGCCAGCATGATGGGCGGCTTGGCGGTATAGGCGGGCGGCGTCACCCAAGCATCGATGCGCGCCTCGGCGCCCTTGGCGAGGGCACCGAAACGGAACGCCGAGCTCAACCGGTCGGAGGCACTGTCCCCCACCATCACCAGCAGCACGAACACGGCGAGCAGCAACAGCGCACGCAGCGCAAACGGGTCGCGCCGGTCGGTGCGCGGCGAGGGCGGGCCGACGCGCAGCTTCTGCAGAAGCGCAGCGAGGCGCAAGCGATGGGCGCGCCACAGGGCGGCCGTGCGCGCATCCTCGGCGCCCAGCGTCAGGGTGTCCTCGTAGGAGGAGGCGGGGCGGTGCTTGATGCCGGACACCGCTTCGACGCGGCGGACGGCAGCCTCCCGCGACGGCCAGCGCACCCGCGCCAGCGCGATCAGGGCGACGGCAAACGCCAGCGCGAACAGGCTCAGGACGATCTTGTGCGGCAGCTCTGGCAGCCGCGGCCACAATCCGGCCAGCGACACGCCGATGAACAGGCCGGCCAGCGCGAACACCACCCAGGCGCGTGGCCACAGCTGCTCGAACAGCAGAGCCCACTTGCTCAAGCGCACCTTGCGCTCGAAAGCCCGCTCGAACGCCGGCGTCGGCGTGCGGTCGCCCGGTGGTAAACCTTGCTGCGCTGCCATCGCCGCCACTCTACCATGCCCAAGGGGAGGGGCAATCCACACATCAACGCATTTCTTCGTGACAAGGTTGCCGGGGCAATTGGGGCGCCAGCTTGGCGGCATGGCGTGCCAGTTTGCCCGCCCGTTGGGCGCCTTGCGTTGCCGATTGCCCGCATGGGAGGCTCCAGCCGGATAGACGACGTGGACGCTGCTTTCGCCGCCGAGCCCCGTCCGGTAACCTGCCAGCGATGCAATCCGATCGGGGCCCAAACGAATCGATCACGGCCGCACCGCCGGGCTGGCGGCGCATCGGCGCCGACCTGGCCGGCATGTGCGGTGATCTCGGCACCTTCTTGCCGCACGTGATCGGCGCCATCACCGTCGCCGGGCTGGCGCCCGCCGGCATTCTCGTCGGCTTCGGCGCCTTCCTGATCGCGAGCGGCCTCTTCTACGGCCTGCCCATGGCCGTGCAGCCGATGAAGGCCGTCTCGGCCGTGCTGGTGACGGGCCAGGTCGGCGCCGGCGAGGTCGCGGCCGCCGGCCTGCTGATCGGCACGGCCCTTCTCGTCCTGGGCCTCACCGGGTCGATCGGCTGGCTGGCGCGCGCCATTCCGCAGTCGGTGTCGGCCGGCCTGCAGCTCGGGCTCGGCCTGTCGATGGGGCTTTTGGGCTTCGACCTCATGTGGCGCACGCCATGGCTCGGCATTGCCGCCTTCGCCCTGCTCGCGGGCCTCATGCTGCTGCCGCGCTTCCCTGCGGCGCCGGCGATGCTGGCGGTGGCGGTCGCCATTGCCCTCGGTACGGGGGCCGTAAACGTGCCCGAGCACGTCGGTTTCGCCTGGAGCCTGCCAGCCCTGACGCTGCCGACGTCGGCGCAGACGTGGCGCGGTCTGGAGCTGCTGGTCGTGCCGCAGTTGCCTCTGACGCTCACCAACGCCGTGATCGTCGCCGCCCTGGTCTGCCGCGATCTCTTCCCCGATCGTGCGGGCCGTGCGAGCGAGCGCAACCTCGCCCTTTCCTCGGGCATCGCCAACCTGCTGCTGGCACCGCTCGGCGCCATGCCCATGTGCCACGGCGCCGGCGGGGTGCAGGCGCAGCACCGCTTCGGAGCGCGCACCGGTCTCGCCCCGATCTGCCTCGGCATCGTCCTCTTGGTGCTGGGCCTCGGGCTCGCCGGCAGCGCCGCAGCCCTGCTCGCCCTCGTCCCGCTGCCGGCGGTCGGTGCGCTGCTTCTGGTGGCCGGCGGCGACCTCGCGCTGTCGCGGCGCCTGTTCGATGCGCGGCCCTCCTGCTACCCCGTAATTGCTCTTGCTGGCGCGGCCACCCTGCTGCTCAACCCGGCGATCGGCCTCATCATCGGTTGTGGCGGCGAGATCGTGCGCAAGGCGGTGCTGCAGGCGCTGGGCGCGCGCCCCGATGCGACGCCCGATGCCCCGGTGTAGCGCCGCCTCATCGCGCAGGCGGGTGGGAACGGTACTCCGCGAAGGGCGACCGCCGGCGTCGGCACTCCGCCGCTGTCCGTTGCCGCTCCGTTGCACGCCGGTCCTGGGAGCGAGCAAGAGGCCTTGGTTTGCCCACTGAGGAGGACGAGCACGCAGAGATGGGGTAGGATTGTGCCGATGGCATTTTCTGCGTTCGGAGTGGTGCCATGGGCGGGTCGCAGGACAGTTCGCTGCCGAAGATGCGCGAGTGGCCGTTGTTTCGGGCTGCCGAGAAGCGGGCGCGCCGAACATCCGCGGCCGATGGGCGGCGGCTGCCGCAGATTGCTGATCTGGTGATGGCGCACGTGCCGGGTACACCGGCAGACAAGCTTGCGTGGCTGCGCGACCAGATCGCGGCCGGCAGGCTCGGCGGCGACGATCCTGAAGAGATCGCACGAGCCGAAGCGCTGCTGACAATGCTGGCGCGCATCGCCGCGTCGAAGGGAGACAGGCGGCAACGGCACCTCGACGAATTGCTCGACGAGGGGTTGAAGGAGACGTTTCCCGCGAGCGATCCGGTGGCGGTGGGACACTTCACGGCCACCGAGGCGCCGAGCCGCCCGATCGACACGATGGCCGTCGCCGCAACCGCCGAGCGCG
>DASRDL010000460.1:0-2917 GCA_035652635.1 Hyphomicrobiaceae bacterium
AGCCCTTGCGCGGCGCCGGCTGGCAGCGGGAATCTGCCTCCCCCGCCTGCGTACCGCTGGTCGCGTCAGCGGATCGAGGCACCACCTCGCTCGTCGCAGTCACGGACGGGGCGTCATCGGCATTGGTCGAGGCGGCGAGGCCGTCAGCGTCACGCGGCAATGACGTTCTCGCCGCAGTCGTGCCCGTCACGCCCCAAGCCAGGCACAGCCCTAGGACAATGGCGGCAAGGCTGCCTGCGAGCAGGCCGAGCCTGGGACCGGGGCTCCTGGGCAGCTGCAGGCGCACGGTGGTCAGCGGCAACACGCTCGACGTCGCGCCGGCCGGGTTGCCGCCGAAGTGGCGACGGCGCTTGATCAGGGTGAGCACGATGACGGCGATGCAGCAGGTCGCGTAGACCACGCTGACCGAGGCGAGGTAGAGGTCGTGGAGGTTGACGCAGGCATAGAGTGCGGTGGCCACGTTGGCCCCGACCCACAGGCTCCACGTGGAATAGGAGATGGCGGTCGCGCCGTTGGCGTCCCTGGCCACGCGACAGATCTGCGGCAGATAGGAAGCCATGCGCAGCGCGCTGAAGGCGGCAAAAAGCAGAAAAGCAATATGTGACAAATCCATCTGGCGGGCTCCACCATGTCCCTGTTGCTTTGCAGCCGGGCGGGCAAGCCTGTGGACTTGCCGCTTGTGGGGGCCACTTCTCGTCGAACTTTGAAACGCTTGCTGTGCCGCGCGTAACTTGCCCTGGCCGCCGATCGCGGAGGGTTTGGGGCGAGCGCCGGGAAAGATTATTGGGAGCCGCGAGCGCCCATCAGCGCCGGATCAAAGATGTACCCGTCATCTCGCGCGGCTGCGGCAGCTCCATCAGCTCGAGCAGGGTGGGCGCGATGTCGGCGAGCCGGCCGTCGCGCAGCGCGGCGGCGCGGTCGGCGCCGAGCAGCAGCACCGGCACCGGGTTGGTGGTGTGGGCCGTATGCGGGCCGCCGGTCTCGGGGTCGCGCATCAGCTCGCAGTTGCCGTGGTCGGCGGTGACGAGCAGCGCCCCGCCGGCCTTGCGTATCGCCTCGGCGATGCGGCCGAGGCCCTCATCCACCGTCTCCACCGCCTTGATGGCGGCCGGCAGGCTGCCGGTGTGGCCCACCATGTCCGGGTTGGCGTAGTTGAGGACGATCAGGTCGAACTTGCCCGAGCCGATGGCCGCCACCGCCTTGTCGGTGAGCTCCGGCGCCGACATCTCGGGCTGGAGATCATAGGTGGCCACCTTGGGCGAGGGCACCAGGATGCGCTCCTCGCCGGCGTACCGCGCCTCGTTGCCGCCGTTGAGGAAGTAGGTGACGTGCGGATACTTCTCCGTCTCGGCCATGCGCAGCTGGGTGCGGCCGGCATTGGCCGCCACCTCGCCCAGCACGTTGGGCAGGGTGAGCGGGGGAAACAGCGCCGGCATCAGCCGGTTGAGGGTTTCGCTGTACTCGGCCATGCCGGCGGCGCCGGCGAACTTGACTGTGCGCGCGCGCTTGAAGCCGGAGAACTGCGGATCGAGCAGGGCGCCCAGGATCTCGCGCACCCGGTCGGCGCGGAAGTTGAAGCACAGCACGCCGTCGCCGTCGTGCATGCCGCGATAGCCGCCGATGATCGAAGGCGGCAGGAACTCGTCGGTGACGTTGCGGGCATAGCCGTCGGCGATGGCCGCCTGCGCGTCGGCGAAGTGCGCGCCCTCGCCCTCGACCAGGGCGGCGTAGGCCTTGGCCACCCGATCCCAGCGGTTGTCGCGGTCCATGGCGAAGTAGCGCCCAGTGACCGTCGCGATGGGAACGGAGGCGGGTAGCGCGGCGCCGAGCGCCTTGACGTAGCCGGCGGCCGCCTGCGGCGGCGTATCGCGTCCGTCGGTGAAGGCATGGACCACGGCGGGCACGCCGGCGGCGGCCAGCGCCTCGGCGAGCGCCACGGCGTGGTCCTGATGCGAGTGCACGCCGCCGGGCGAGACGAGCCCCATGACGTGGCAGGTGCCGCCCGACTGCCGCAGCTTCCCGATCAGGCCGGTGAGCGCCGGGTTGCGGGCAATGTCGCCGCTTTCGACCGCCTCGTTGATGCGCGGCAGGTCCTGCAGGACGAGGCGCCCGGCGCCGATGTTGAGATGACCGACCTCGGAGTTGCCCATCTGCCCGTCGGGCAGGCCCACGTCTCTGCCGGACGTGCGCAGGAACGCGCGCGGGCAGGTCGACCACAGGGCATCGAAGGCGGGGGTGCGGGCCTGGCGCACCGCATTGTCGGCCGCCTCCTCGCGCCAGCCCCAGCCGTCGAGGATCACGAGCATCACCGGGCGGCGCTTCTGCATGTCTCGTCCTGCCGATTGGTCGTGCAACTATCGGGTGCTATCGGGGTTCCGGCGCATTTGTCGTTGCCGGATATGTGGGCCCCTTCTCGCCCATTTGCAGAGCCGGCGTCAAATTGCGCGGCCCGCTCTCCCTGCCTATCCATGCTCCTGACGAGATGAGCGTGTCGGGCGGGCGCTTGCGTGCTTCTCCTCCCCCTGGAGGGGGGAGGTTGGAACGCCACGGACTTGGGCCGCCAGCGCCGTCGTGCGCCACAAGCTCGACAGGCGGGCCACGTCCGATGGCGTTCCTGGTGGGGGTGATGGTACGGCGTCTGCGGCCCCCCACCCACCCCCTCGTGCGCAGCGAAGGCGTGATCGCCTTCGCTGCAGGGGGAGGGGGAGTCCGGGGTATTGCTGCAGGCTGACGCTGTCAGCGCATGTTGCCGCAGAAGCGCTGGATGCGCTTGCAGGCCTCCTCCAGCTCCGCCGTGGAGGCGGCGTAGGAGAGGCGGAAGAAGGGGCTCATGGCGAAAGCCGCGCCGTGGACGCACGCCACGCCTTCCTCCTCCAGCAGGGCCAGGGTGAAGTCCTGGTCGGTCTTGATCTTGGTG
>DASRDL010000461.1:0-12317 GCA_035652635.1 Hyphomicrobiaceae bacterium
GCGCCAATCCGCCGGCATGGTCCGGGTTCATGAGGCCGCTCAGCCCGACCCACAGCGATGCCATGGCGAGCACGACGACGAGGGCGCAGACGATGGTGCCGCGAGCAGAGCTCGCCTGACCGTCGCTCTTGGCAACAGCAGCTGCGGCTGACGGAGCCGCGTGACCGGTGGCCATGCCTGCCTCCCGAACTCTTGTTGCTTCCAATGCCTGTACGAAATGATCCGTTAACAATAGATCGAGGCCCGGATTCGAACCAGCGGCCGTCCCGCAGCGCAGCATGCTGGCGGCCGGCGCAGGCGCTGATCTGGATCAATTCCCGTTCCTGTTTCTGCAGGAACAGTGCGGCCGCCCGGCAGCTGGCAGAATGCTGCCGTTGCCGCCCCGGCTGAATGGAGGCTAACGGGTCCGTCAATCCCCGTTCAGGCGGCAGAGCGTAAGAATGGATCGACTGAGCCCGATCGGAGTAGCGTGCCATGGCTGCCTGGACAGTGAGAGACCGCGACGGCCGGCTGATCGCCGACCTCACCGCCAGCTCCCCCGTCGAGGTCGGCCGCCGCATCGTGCCCACCCGCTACGACGCCTTCCGCCTCGCCGTCTCCTCCTCCTATCGCGCCATGTTCGACCGCGCGGTCGCCCAGGTGCTGGAGCGCGAGGGCTGGCAGATCGTACGCGTCAAGGCCCGGACAGCGCGCGGATGCGCGTCCGACCGCGGCGTGTGCGCCGCAGCCGCCTGATCCCGGCCAATTGCCTGCCGCCGCATCCTTCGTCGCCGAGCGACGCCGACCTCCGTTTCGATCTTGGCGATCTCCTCGCGCAGAGGCCTCTCGTGACGCGACAGGCACGCGCCCCCTTCGTGATCACGCACCTGCCCGGGCTGCATCCGGCCCGCAGCGCTCAGCCCGCGGTTGAGGCCGTCGGCCGTTTCCCCTACTTTCGTTGCCCATGCCGCAACCCATTCACATCATCGGCGGCGGACTCGCCGGCAGCGAGGCCGCCTGGCAGGTGGCGTCCGCCGGCCTGCCCGTCGTGCTGCACGAGATGCGGCCAGTCCGCATGACGGAGGCACACAAGACCGAAGGGCTGGCCGAGCTCGTCTGCTCCAACTCGTTCCGTTCCGACGACGCCGCAGCCAGCGCCGTCGGTCTGCTGCACGAGGAGATGCGTCGCGCCGGCTCGCTCGTCATGGCCGCCGGCGATGCCAACAAGCTGCCCGCCGGCGGCGCGCTCGCCGTCGACCGCGACGCCTTCTCGGCCGAGGTCACGCGCCGGCTCGCCCGGCACCCGCTCGTTGCCATCGAACGCGGCGAGGTCGCCGGGCTGCCGCCGCCCGAATGGTCGAGCGTGATCATCGCCACCGGGCCGCTCACGTCACCGGCTCTGGCCGGCGCCATCCGCGCGCTCACCGGCGAGGACGAGCTCGCCTTCTTCGACGCCATCGCGCCCATCGTCTATCTCGACTCGATCGATGCCTCCGTCACCTGGCGCCAGTCGCGCTACGACAAGGCCGGGCCCGGCGGCACCGGCGCCGACTACATCAACTGTCCGCTGACGAAGGCGCAGTACGAGGCTTTCGTCGATGCGCTGCTGGCGGCCGAGAAGACCTCGTTCAAGGAATGGGAGCTCACCACGCCCTACTTCGACGGCTGCCTGCCCATCGAGGTGATGGCGGAGCGCGGCCGCGACACGCTGCGCTTCGGCCCCATGAAGCCGGTCGGCCTCACCAACCCGCACGCACCGGGCGTGCGGCCTCACGCCGTGGTGCAGTTGCGGCAGGACAACGCGCTGGGCACGCTCTGGAACATGGTGGGCTTCCAGACCAAGCTCAAGCACGGCGAGCAGACGCGCATCTTCCGCATGATCCCCGGACTGGAGCGGGCCGAGTTCGCACGCCTCGGCGGCTTGCACCGCAACACGTTCCTCAACAGCCCCAGGCTGCTCGACGGCGAGCTGCGGCTGCGTGCCGAGCCGCGGCTGAGGTTTGCCGGCCAGATCACCGGCTGCGAGGGCTATGTCGAGAGCGCGGCCATCGGCCTGCTGGCCGGCCGTGCCGCCGCCGCCGAGGCGCTGGGCCGCACCTGGCTGCCTCCGCCGCCCACCACCGCCTTCGGCGCGCTGCTCGGCCACATCACCGGCGGTCACCTCGCCGGCGACGACGGTGATGCGCGCGGCGGTGCGAGGTCCTTCCAGCCCATGAACGTCAACTTCGGCCTGTTCCCGCCGCTGGAGGCGCCTGCGCGCGGGCGCGACGGCGCCCCCCAGAAGGGCAAGGAGCGCGGGGCGGCCAAGAAGCAGGCGCTCTGCGCGCGCGCCCTGCGCGACCTCGACCAATGGCTCGGCACACCCGCCCGCACCGCGGCGGAGTGAGCCCGGCGCGGCGATGCGACGTAGACCTCGGGCGCGCCGCGGAAATTTTCCTCCCTCCGACATCTGGGTCGACCGCCTGCAGCCGGCGCGCCGCGTCGCCGGCGCGGTCCGGTGGATGGCGACCGCCAAGTATAGTAGGCTGCCCGGATGGCCGAGGCGTCGAGAGACTTGGCGCGGCTCACGGCCAGCTCGGCAGCCCAAGGAGAACAGCCGTGACAGCTCATCCCCTTGCTGCCGTGTTTCCGCTGTTGACGGCCGGTCAGCTCGACCGGCTCTCGGCTCTGGCCGAGCGCACCACCATCAAGAAGGGCAGCGTGTTGGTGCGGGAAGGTCATCACGCCGACACGCTCTACCTGATCACGGACGGCGTCGCCAATCTGATCAAGAACCTTGCCGAGGCCGAGATTGTAGTGGCCGAGATTCCCGGCGGGGAGCTGATCGGCGAAATGTCGTTTGCCGGCAATTTTCCTGCCACCGCGACCGTAACCGCGGCCACGGACATCGCGGCGCTCCAGATCGACAAGGCCAAGCTTACAGCGCTGCTCGAGGGCGATGCGGCCTTGGGCATGGCCGTCTTCCGCTCCATCGCCTCCACCTTGTCGCGGCGCCTGCTGCAGATCACGGAGCGCTTCGCGTTTCTCCGCGTCTAATCGAACTCGATGACATAGCTTTCGTCCTGCAGATGGCAGGAGGCGACGCGCCATTCCACTGCCCGGCCGTCGATGGTACGCACGACGCGGTCCAGTCTGAGCACCGGCGTACCCTTGGCGATGCCGAGGCCACCGGCCGCCGCCTCACCGGCAATGGCGACCGACACGCTCTCGCTGCCGCGCCCCAGCACCAGTCCGAACTCCTGCGCCAGATCGGCGAGGCGCTGCAACACCTGCGCGCGCTCGTCGAGCTGCGGGAAGTATTGCGCGGGCAGCACCACCTCCTCGTACATGAAAGGGCGGTCGCCCTGCAGCTGCACCCGCCTGATGCGCACCACCTCCTCGCCCTCGGGGAGCTGCAGCCGCTCCCGCTCGGCCCTGTTGGCCGGCCCCGAGGAAACCTCGCCGCCGCGTGAAGGCCCGGCTATCGGGCGCCCGTCCCGGTCGCGGATGTTGTCGTAGCGGCCCGCGAGTGCCTGGGTGCTGCTGTCGTTGACGAACGTGCCCTTTCCCTGCCGGCGCGAGACGACGTGCTCGGCCTCAAGTGCGTCGAGCGCCTTGCGCACGGTGCCCGAGCTGATGCCGAGCTCGCGCGCCAGGTCGACCTCGGCCGGCAACATGGCGCCGGGCTTCCAGGTGCCGTTGGTGATGCGTCCCAGAACGAGGTCGCGCACCTGCAGATAGAGCGGGCGCATCGAGAATTTCTGATCGGCGACCATGGTCTTCGCGAGCCCCTTCTACGCAGCGAAAGGCTTGGTCCGGCGGTGCTCGCCGGCATCGCCGTCGCTGCGCGTCACGGCGCTCGGGGGAACAACCGAGGTTCTGCGGCAAAGGCCAAGGTTGCGCCGCCCCCGAACATGCGCGGCTGCATCTCCGTCTCGTCCACGAACAATCACCCAAACACTGGCGTGCGGGCACTTCCGCCGTCGGCTCGCCGTCCGGCCCGGCCGGAGCAGCTCCGTCCGGCCGCCGCGGCGCAGCCCGCTCGGTCACGGCATCGCCGCCGGGCTTCCAGCCGGCCCGCTGCTGTCACGCACGCCGGCAGGCCGGGCTTCGCCGGCGCACGCCTACACTCTTCGGCTGCCTCTGGGGCGACAAAACGGCAGGCGTTGAAGGCCAGTGGCAGCATGTGCACAGGCTCGCGCCGTGCCGCGTTCCATGCGAGGCTCGGAAGCGTTGCAAGCAACAGGAGCAGACATGTCCCTCTTCGATCTCAAGGGCCGGGTCGCCCTCGTCACGGGCGGCAACGGCGGCATCGGGCTCGGCATGGCCCGCGGGCTCGCCGCAGCCGGCGCGGCCATCGCCATCGCCGGGCGCAATGCCAAGAAGTCGGAGGCGGCCGCGGCCGAGCTCGCCGGGCTCGGCGCCAGGACCGCCGTGCTCGAGGTCGACGTGACGAGCGAGGCGCAGTGCCGCAAGATGGTCGACGACACGGTGGCCCGCCTCGGCCGGCTCGACATCCTCGTCAACAACGCCGGCATCAACATCCGCAAGGTGCCGCACGAGCTGTCGCTCGCCGAGTGGCGCCGGGTCATCGACATCAATCTCACCAGCATCTTCACCTGCTCGCAGGCGGCCTATCCGGTGATGCGCGACGCCAAGGGGGGCAAGATCATCAACATCGGCTCGATGCTGTCGATCTTCGGCGCGCCCTTCGCGCCGGCCTACGGTGCCTCCAAGGGCGGCGTGGTGCAGCTCACCAAGTCGCTCGCCACCGCCTGGGCCAAGGACAACATCCAGGTCAACGCCGTGCTGCCCGGCTGGATCGACACCGATCTCACCAAGCGGGCGCGCGAAGAGGTCTCGGGGCTGAACAGCCTCGTGCTCATGCGCACGCCGGCCAAGCGCTGGGGCGTGCCGGACGACCTCTCGGGCATTGCCGTGTTCCTTGCCGCCAGAGCCTCCGACTTCGTCACCGGCACGGCCATCCCGGTCGACGGCGGCTACTCCGTCCAGGTATAGGAGCCGCGACCTCGGCTCCAGCCGGCGCGGCGGGCGGCGTCGGGCCGGGCCGCGTCCGGCCCGACAGAAAATTCGATGCCGCGCCCGCACCGCTGTTGTTTCTCCGGGAACAGACGCCAGCGTTAACCTAGCCGATCCTCCCTCCCACAGGCGCGCCGGAGAGGCCCATTCGCCGGCGCGCCTGCCCAGAATAGCAACCGACTTCGAACGCCACGGACCTTTCTACCGCTGGCATTGGCGCGCATCCGGCAAGGGTGCGCGAGGGAAAGATTTCGTTTTCGTCGGATCGAAGGGAGTTAGCATCATGGCAGCGCAACAGCAGACTATCGCCCACGCGGGCTCCGATGCACTGGAGCTGCTTGCCGGCTCGATCAGGTCTCTCGGCGCCGGAGCCGGCGAGGGCAGGCGTCCACGCGAGAAGAGTCCCACGCTGGCGAAGGTCCTCGACAAGCATGCCGTGTGGCGCGCCATCTTCTCGCAGCGCCTAAGCGCCTACGAGACGCTGATCGACGCGCACCGCGCCAAGCTCGAGGCATTCGAGGCCGCGAAGCTGGACGAGCTCGAGAAGCTGAAAGCCAGGCTCGCCGCCGAGATCCGGCAGACCGACCAGGCGCTGCTGGAGGTGGCGCCCATCGCCAGGGGCGACATCGATGCCATCCCGTCGCGTCGCGCCGCCTACTCCGACCGCACCGCTGCGCTGCTCGCCAAGATGGCCATGCTCGCCTATATCGACTTCGAGGACGACGAGAAGCGCAAGATTCTCGAGGGCATGCTCGAGCACGGCCGCGTCAAGCTGGTCGAGACCATCGCCATCGGCGAGACCGAGGCGATGGTGGCCGAAACCGACAAGTTCGTCGTCGTGGCCTTCCGGGGCACCGCGTCGCGCAGCGACATCCGCACCGACATCCAGGCCCGCCTCAACGTGGCGCGTGTCGCCGTCGACGGTCGACCGGTGCGCGTGCATTCCGGCTTCTACTGCGCATTCCGCAAGGTCGAGGCCAGGCTGCGCGATCTGCTCCTCGCCCAGGACCCCGCCAAGGCCATCTATCTCACCGGCCACTCGCTGGGCGGGGCGCTGGCGCTCGTCGCCGCCGCCGCGTTCGGCGGCAACGATCGTCTCGGCGACCGCATCGCCGCCGTCTACACCTACGGTGCCCCGCGCGTCGGCGGCCGCGACTTCCCCGACATCGTCAAGGCGCCGCACTATCGCGTGGTCAACAGCGGCGATGTGGTGCCGCTGGTGCCCCCCAACTGGCTCACCGGCTACGTCCACACCGGCACGCCGATCCTGCTCAAGGAAAACGCCGATCGGCCGATCAGGCGCAGCCCCTGGTCGTCGGCGCTCCTGCTCGCTCTGCAGAGTTTGATCCTGTGGCCGTTCCTGCACCAGCTGCGGCTCAGGAAGGCGCACGACAGCTACCTTTACATCGCCCGCCTCGACCGCATCGCCGACAGGCGCGGCAAATGGACGTGAGGCGGACCGTCGGTGCGGGCCCGGATCACGAGCGCGGGCCCGCAGATGACGGAAGAGTGACTTGGCCGTGAGCTGAATTATGCGTCATGACCGCACGCAACTTGTGGCCCGGACGAGCGATGTGGTCGGCAGCCGGAGCATTGCGCCGCGTGCGATCCGGGTTGACGGCAGCAAGCCACACCTTCCCGAGCGACACGGAGACTGCGACGCGGGCGACCGCGCACAATGGAGTGACCAATGGCAACGTGGACCCCAGATCCCAGCTTCTATCCCTCGCCCCGCATGGCCATGAAGGCGGCGCCCGAGACGCTCGCCTACGTCGCCACCTTCGATCCGCAGCGCAAAACGCCCGACGCCATCGCCGTGGTCGACCTCGATCCCAAATCGAAGACCTACTCCCGCATCGTCGGCACCACACCCATGCCGAACGCAGGTGACGAGCTGCACCACTTCGGCTGGAACGCCTGCTCCTCGTGTCTGTGCCCCAACGCGCCGCACGCGCACGTGGAGCGGCGCTACCTGGTGGTGCCGGGCCTGCGCTCCTCGCGCATCCACATCCTCGACACGAAACCCGATCCCAAGAAGCCGAAAATCGTGAAGGTCATCGAGCCCGGCGAGGTGGCCGAGAAGGCCGGCTACACGCGCCCTCACACCGTGCACTGCGGGCCGGAAGGCATCTACGTCGCCGCGCTCGGCAACCGCGAGGGCAAGGGGCCGGGCGGCATCTTCCTCATGGACCACGAGACCTTCGAGGTGCGTGGCCAGTGGGAGATGGACCGCGGGCCGCAGCAGCTCGCCTACGACGCCTGGTGGCACTTGGGCCACGACACGCTCGTCACCAGCGAGTGGGGTACGCCCGACACCTTCGAGAACGGGCTGATCCCGGAGGTGCTGCTCGGCGCCAAGTACGGCCGCAGGCTGCATTTCTGGGATCTGCACAGGCGCAAGCACCAGCAGACCATCGACTTCGGCGACAAGTACCAGCTGGTGTTCGAGCTCAGGCCCGCCCACGATCCCACCAAGGCCTACGGCTTCGTCAATTGCGTGCTGAGCCTCGAGAACCTCTCCTCCTCGATCTGGACCTGGTACCGGGACGGCGGCAAATGGGCGGTGCGGAAGATCATCGAGATCCCGGCCGAGCCCGCGAGCGAGGACGACCTGCCGCCGCTGCTCAAGGGCTTCAAGGCGGTGCCGCCGCTCGTCACCGACATCGACCTGTCGATGGACGACAAGTATCTCTACGTCGCCTGCTGGGGCACCGGCGACCTGCAGCAGTACGACGTATCCGACCCGTTCAAGCCCAAGCTGACGGGCAAGGTCAGGATCGGCGGCATCGTCTCGCGCAGCCCGCATCCGGGCGCCAAGAACGGGAGCCTGAGCGGCGGCCCGCAGATGGTGGAGATCAGCCGCGACGGCCGGCGCGTCTACTTCACCAACTCGCTCTACGGCGCCATCGATCCGCAGTTCTATCCCGACGGCATCGAGGGCTGGATGGTGAAGCTCGACGCCAAGCCGAAGGGCGGCATCGCCTTCGATCCCAAGTTCTTCGTCCAATGGCCGGCACCGCATCGGCCGCACCAGGTCCGCCTCGAAGGCGGCGACTGCTCATCGGATTCCTACTGCTATCCGTGAGCGCCAACCCTGAAAGCGTGTCCCCCCAAGAAGAAGGAGCCTCTCATGGCACTGCGCAAGTTCATCATCGAGCGGGAGATCCCCGCCGTCGGCTCGTTCGAGCGCGAGCAGCTCAAAGGCGCCGCCGCCAAGTCCAACGCGGCGCTGGCCCAGCTCGCACCCGACGTGCAGTGGGTCGAGAGCTTCGTTGCCGCCGACAAGACCTTCTGCGTGTACCTCGCCAAGGACGAGGCGGTGATCCGCAAGCACGCCGAGATCAGCGGCTTCCCGGCCAACAAGATCACCGAGGTCCGCAAGATGATCGATCCGACCACGGCAAACGGTTGATCGCCGGGCGAGCCATGGCAGGCGCCGTCGCAAGGCGCCGGTTGCTTTGCGGGTGATACCCATGGGCGCGCTCGCGAGCGACACTTGGCCATGGCTCGCTCTTGCCGGGCTCGGGGCCTTTCACGGCCTCAATCCCGGCATGGGCTGGCTGTTTGCAGTGGCGCTCGGGCTGCACCGCGGCGACCGCCGCATCGTCTGGCTGTCCCCGCTGGCGATCGCGGCCGGTCATGCCCTGTCGGTGGCGGCCGTCGCCGCCGCGTTCGTATGGGCCGGCCTCGTGATCGATGCCGGCGTCGTGCGCGTATTGGCCGGCCTGCTGCTCGTCGGCTGGGCCGGCTATCACTGGGCCTACGGCCACCGCCATCGCGTGCGCTTCGGCATGCAGGTGGGCCTCGTCGGCCTCGCGGCCTGGTCGTTCGCGATGGCCACGGCGCACGGCGCGGGCCTCATGCTGTGGCCGGCGCTGATGCCGCTCTGCCTGCGCACCGGCACCGAAACGGCCGCCATCGGCCCGATGGCCGCGGCCGTGGCCGGCGTGGGCGTGCACACGCTGGCGATGCTCATCGTCACGACGGCGATTGCGGTTGCCGTCCATGCCTGGCTCGACCTCGCCATCCTCAAGCGCGCCTGGATCAACCTCGACCTGCTCTGGACCGCCGGGCTGCTGGCGGCCGGCGCCTGGCTGCTGCTGGCCGGGTAGCCGGGAATGCGCGGTGCGGCGCGGGTCGACGTCCGCGCATGACCGAACGGCCACGTACCCCGATTGCATGGCAGGCGCTTGCCGCTATTACCCCGCCACACTTTCTCCGCTAGATTTCCAATGGGTTGGGCTGCCGCGGATGGCGTGGGGGAAAATACCGCATGGACGACATGAGTCGGGTTGCGATCGACACCGAGACGCCGGTCAATCCCTACACCCTGCTCGAGGCCGTCAACCGCTCGAGCGTCTCCGCCAACAGGGCGTGGC
Organism: Hyphomicrobiaceae bacterium; assembly: GCA_035652635.1. Lineage (GTDB taxonomy): Bacteria > Pseudomonadota > Alphaproteobacteria > Rhizobiales > Hyphomicrobiaceae > AWTP1-13. The sequence continues at coordinate 9,378 of DASRDL010000461.1, forward strand.
TGATCTTCGTCGGCCTGGCGGGCTACGTCGCGGTCACGCTCGCGGGCATCTCCCACAAGGACCTTCTGCTCGACGACGGCGTTACCCTGCCTCTCCTGCAAGTGCGGGTCGATCTCGTGCGCTTCTTCCTGCTCGCGCCGGTCGTCGTCCTCGTGCTGCACATCGGCCTGCTCGCCAGGCTACTGCCGGCGGCGCGCAAGACGCTGGAGCTGGCCGCCTCGGTCCGAATGCTGGAGACGACGGAGCAGCGCACCCACCCTCTGCGCCTCGAGCTCGACAGCTTTTTCTTCGTGCAGGCCATCGCCGGCCCCGAGCGGAGCCGGCTCGTCGGTCTCCTGCTCGTGGCCATGTCCTGGCTCGGCATCGTGGTGCTCCCGGTGGCGCTGCTGCTCTACGTGCAGCTCTGCTTCCTGCCCTATCACGACGCGGCGGTGACCTGGGTGCACCGCGGGGTGCTGATCGCCGACATCGTGCTCCTCGTTCTCTTCGGCGTCTTCCTGTGCCGCCTCGAGACCTCGTTCCCGCGCGCCTTCCTGTGGACCTGTCTTCGCCAACCCGTCGGCCTCGTCTTCACCGCAGTCGTCCTTGCCGCTGCCTTGCTGTTCTCGCTCGCCGTCGTCACGATTCCCGGCGAGATGGCCGACCGGCCGGCCGCTGAAAGCCGGCCGGTCCTGGGCAATGCCATGGGGGATCTCGGCGTCTCCGCCCAAGGGCTGCTGCTCGGCCTTTTCCGCCGCAACCTCGATGTCGCGGACCTCGATCTCGTCGCAGACAGGGATGTGACGCCCGGCCGCCGGTCGCTCAGCCTGCGCGGGCGCGACCTGCGCTTTGCCCGGCTCGACCGAGCCGACCTGCACCAGGCCGACTTCACCGGCGCCAACCTCGAGGGGGCGAGCCTCGTCGGTGCCGACTTGCGCGACGCCTGGATGGGCTGCGCCGACGGAGAGGCGCCGATGCCCGCCGACGGCCGCCGCGCCGACTTCTGCACGCGCGCCCCCGGCGCCAACTTCCGCAAGGCGCGGCTCGCCGGCGCGCACATGGGCGGCGCCGACCTGCGCGCCGCTCGGCTCGACGAGGCTCGAATGGACGGCGCCGAGCTCGTGCGGGCGGTGGCAACGGGGGCAAGCTTCGTCGGTGCCAGGCTCGACCGCGCCGATCTCACGGGCGCGGCGCTGCAAGGCGCCAACCTCCAGCAGGCATCGCTGCAGGGCGCCGATCTCGCCGGTGCCAGGCTGCAGCTCGCCGACCTCGGCAATGCCGTGCTCCGAGCGGCCGACCTGTCGCTTGCAAGCCTCGAGGGCGCCAGCCTGCGGCAGGCCGACCTCGAAGGCGCGCGCGCCGGGCTGGCGAAGCTGCAGGGTGCCGATCTGGCCGGCGCCGGTCTTCGGGCTGCCGACCTCACCGGCGTCCACGTCTGGCGCACCACGCCGCCCGGCAGCGAGAGCCCCGCGCTGGCCGACTTCGCGCAGATCGCTCTGCAGCCGCCCACGGAAAACGCGCTCACCGCGCTCGGCGTCGCGCTGGCGAGGCTGCAGAACGGCGCCCTCAAGGCGCGGCTGGCGGAGGGGCTCGCAGGGCTCGCCGATGCTGGCCAGAGCAAGGCCTGGGCCATGGCGCCGGAGCGGCAGGTGTGGCTCAATCTGGCCGCGCCCTCGGGCGATCCCGCCGCTGCCGAAAGCCAGAAGGCACGGCTCACGGAGCATCTCGTGCGCCTCGCCTGCGGGCCGCGCTCCGGCGACGGCGCGGTGGCCGCCGGTGTCGCCCGCCGCGCTTCGACACCCGGCTTCAAGGGCGACGTTGCCGCCATCTACGACAGGCTCAAGGCCGCCGACTGTGCTGCGGGCGCCGCCGTGAGCCCGTCCCTGATGCGCGATCTTGCGGCCGCGGCTGAGGCGGCGCGGGGGCGATAGCCGCCAAGCCGCCGCGGCCTGTGGCCGCCGGCGGAGCGCAACTTCGCTTGCGTCGGGCCGGCAGCTGCACTATGTTGGAACATAATGCGAACTAAGGCGGCCGCTGCGGTTGCAGGTGCAAAAGCGTGGACAAAGAGCCGGAAGGCCGTCCCGCGGCCCGCGTCAGCAGCTAACGTCGCCGGAGAGATTCGTCTTGGCCGCCCGCGGCCAACCTTGAGGCCAGACTCGAGAGGAGTGCCATCATGGCCGGTTCCGTCAACAAGGTGATCCTGGTCGGCAACCTGGGCAAGGACCCTGAGATTCGCCGTACCCAGGACGGCCGCCCCATCGCCAACCTGCGCGTCGCCACCTCCGAGACCTGGCGCGACAAGACCACTGGCGAGCGGCGCGAGAAGACCGAGTGGCACTCCGTGGTCATCTTCAACGAGGGGTTGTGCCGGATCGCGGAGCAGTACCTGAGGAAGGGCGCCAAGGTCTACATCGAGGGCCAGCTGCAGACGCGCAAGTGGCAGGGCCAGGACGGCCAGGACCGCTACACCACCGAGGTCGTGCTGCAGGGCTTCAACGCGCAGCTCACCATGCTCGACGCCCGCGGCGCCGGGGCAGCAGGCGCGGTCGCCGGCATGAACGAGGACGACCAGGCGGGCTATGCCGCGCCCGGCAACGGCAATGGCAACGGCGCCAAGCGCGGTGCTGCGGGGGCCAAGAGCTTCGACAAGCCCCTCGACGACGAGATTCCCTTCTGAATGCTGGCCCCTGCAGGCCGAGCTCGTGGAGGCCGGAAGCTTGCATCGAAACCTGTCCGCCTCTATGTTAATAATGTTAACATAGAGGCATGCGGCCCATGAACCTGGCCCCCCTCACCAGCGCCCCCCTGCCCGTCCAGGTCCACGCCTGGGCCGCGCTCGCCGCCTTCGCGCTCGGCATTGTCCAGCTGGCGGGCGTCAAGGGCACCACCCGGCACCGCGCGCTGGGCTACACTTGGGCCGCACTGATGCTGATGGTCGCCGTCAGCTCGTTCTGGATCCAC
>DASRDL010000462.1:0-7012 GCA_035652635.1 Hyphomicrobiaceae bacterium
GGCGGCAATCGCACTGCGCACCTCCGTCTCCCGTCTCATGCAGGCCCTCGGGCTCGAGGCTTAGGCCGGGTCGACCGGCACCGGCAGTCTCGGACAGGTATGGCGGCGGACCGATCCGGCCCGCCTCCGCTATCCCGGGCAGGGCCCGGAATTGCTCATCAGGCGAACGCTCTCCTTCTCACGCCATTCTCCGCTCGGCCGGCCCTCTCACGCCGAGGCTCCGGCCACGCCAACGCTTCCCGCATCGACCTTGACGCCCACGCCCTGGGTCGAGCTCACCGAGATCTTCTTCACGTAGGTGCCCTTGGCACCGGCGGGCTTCGACTTCACCACCGCGTCGACGAAGGCCTTGATGTTCTCGACCAGCTGCTGGTCGGAAAAGCTCGCCTTGCCGACGCCGGCCTGCACGATGCCGGCCTTCTCGACACGGAACTCCACGGCGCCGCCCTTGGCGCCCTTGACCGCATTGGCGACATCCATCGTCACCGTGCCGACGCGCGGGTTGGGCATCAGCCCGCGCGGGCCCAGCACCTTGCCGAGCCGGCCGACCAGCCCCATCATGTCGGGCGTGGCGATGCAGCGGTCGAAGTTGATGACGCCTTTCGACACCTGCTCGACCAGATCCTCCGCTCCCACCACGTCGGCTCCGGCCGCCTTGGCCTCGTCGGCCTTGGCGCCCCTGGCGAACACTGCGACGCGCTGCGTGCGGCCCGAGCCGTTGGGCAGGTTGCACACCCCGCGCACCATCTGGTCGGCGTGCTTGGGGTCGACGCCCAGATTCATCGAGACCTCGACAGTCTCGTCGAACTTGGCCTTGGCGCGCTCCTTGACCACCTTGATGGCCTCGCTCAGCGCGTAGGCCTTCTCGCGATCGATGCCCTCGCGGGCTGCCTTCAGACGCTTGCCGATCTTCGCCATTGCCGTCACTCCACCACCTGCAGGCCCATCGAGCGCGCCGTCCCGGCGATGGTCTTGACGGCGGCGTCGAGGTCGTCGGTATTGAGGTCCTTCATCTTTGCCTTGGCGACCTCGCGCACCTGCGCCATGGCGATGGTGCCGACGACGGTGCGCCCCGGCTCCTTGGAGCCGTCGGTGATCTTGGCCGCTTTCTTGAGCAGGTAGGAGGCGGGCGGCGTGCGCATCTCGAAGGTGAAGGAGCGGTCCGAGTAGACCGTGATCTTCACCGGGATGGGCGAGCCCTGCTCCATGTCCTTGGTCTTGGCGTTGAACTGCTTGCAGAACTCCATGATGGAGAGGCCGCGCTGGCCGAGCGCAGGCCCGATGGGCGGCGACGGGTTGGCCTGCCCGGCCGGCACCTGCAAGCTGATGTAGCCGTCGATCTTCTTGGCCATATGCTTTCCAAGCCTCTCCTAACCTGCACGCACCCGGCCCGGCCGCCGCCCCGTCAGGCGACCTTCTCGACCTGGCCGAACTCCAATTCCACCGGCGTCGGCCGCCCGAAAATCGACACGCCGACCTTGAGCCGCGCCCGCTGCTCGTCCACCTCCTCCACGTGGCCCTCGAAGGTGGCGAACGGCCCGTCGGCGACGCGCACCTTCTCGCCGATCTCGAAGGTGACCATGGGCTTCGGCCGCTCCACGCCCTCCTTCACCTGGTGGAGGATGCGCATGGCTTCGTCCTCGGTGATCGGGATCGCCTTGTTGTCGGCGCCCAGGAAGCCCGTCACCTTGGGGGTGTTCTTGATGAGATGATAGGCCGCGTCCGTCATCTCCATCTTGACCAGCACGTAGCCAGGGAAGAACTTGCGCTCGGACGACACCTTGCGTCCGCGCCGCACCTCGACGATCTCCTCGGTCGGCACCAGCACCTCCTCGAACAGGTCGGACAGGCCGGCGGCCTTGGCGCGATCCTTGATCGCCTCGGCCACCTTCCTCTCGAAGTTCGAGTAGGCGTGCACGATGTACCAGCGCTTGGTCATGTATCTCGTCTGTCTCGCCCTCTCGCCCCGCCAGCGGCGAGCCTTCCTACCGGCCCAGTCCCAGCACGAACTGCACCAGGTTGCTGATGATCAAGTCGGTGAACAGGAAGAACACCGAGGTCAGCGCCACCATGACCAACACCATCGTCGTCGTGATCCAGACCTCCTTCCAGGACGGCCACGTGACCTTGGATGTCTCCTGGCGCACCTCCTCGATGAACTGGAACGGGTTCTTCGCCATCAGCCCATGATCCCGAGGGCCGCACGCACAACCGTGTGACCCACCCTCTAGCGTTGTTATCTGCTGTGCCGCCGAAATCCGTGCCCGCCCGCCTCCGCCTCAATGAGCGCAAACCAATACCTGGCAGGGGCGGAGGGTCTCGAACCCCCAACCTTCGGTTTTGGAGACCGACGCTCTGCCAATTGAGCTACACCCCTTGAGGCTCGGCCGACCCATCGCGGGAGCGCCTACATATCGCAGTTCGTTGCCCTTGTCACATTTTTTTCTTGACAAACGTTCGGCCTGGGGGTTGGGCGGCCAAGCGCCCCAATTCCGACCGTTTTTCCCTGGACTTAGAGGCTCCTGGCAACTCCGCCCGCGATCGCCTGCCGGCCAGGTGATTCGCCGCTGCGGCCTCCGGCTGCACCCGCCTTCCGCCGACGCGAAACCGGCCAGTAGCGCCCGCCTGCGCCTCTCCTGGGAGAGCAGCGCCGAGCAGCGCTCTGGTCGGTGTAAGACCCGAATCGGCAGAACCGGGAGCGCGGCTTTAAGCACATGTCCGCGCCCACGTCCAGTCCTGGTTTTGCCGAACCTGGAGGTGGTGCCGCCGCAGGCGCATTTCAAGCCGCCTCGCCCGCCTGCCCGAAGCGTGACCAGGCCTCGCGGGCCCGCGGCGCGGCCGGCCGCAGGGGCTGTGGACCCGCCCGCAACGGCATGTCGGCGCTGCCGGGGCACGCCTTTTCTTGACAAATAAAGTCAAGTTATGTCAGCTGCCGGCGCATGCCGCGCCACCACCCGATGCGGCCGCGCGGCGGCGGCAAAGCCCTGGACGAACGGGGACCCCGAACCGGGCAGTCGGACACATGTCATCCAAGGAAGGTGCGCGGACCGGGCACGGCGAGGCGGCGGGCGAGCCGGGATCGCCGTCGCCGCGCCTGCGCCGATGGCGCGTGGTCGAGCTGCTCGGCGATGCCAAGGAGGCGATCCTCGAGCACGAGGGCCAGGACTATCGCCTGCGCATCACCTCGAACCGCAAGCTGATCCTGACGAAATGAGGCGAGCCATCATGCACCAGAGCGGTTACGGCAGCCTGCTTGCCGCGGGCCTGCTTGCCGCGGCGGCATGCGCCGCGCTGCCGCCGGATGCGGCGGCAGCCGAGCGCACGATCGCCGACAGCAGCGGCCGGCAGGTGCGCATTGCGGACACGTCGCGGCTCGTCGCCATCGGCGGCGACATCACCGAGACGCTCTATGCCCTCGGCGCCGCCGACCGCATCGTCGCCGTCGACTCGACCAGCCAGTTCCCGCCCGAGGCGCTCGCCACCAAGAAGAACGTCGGCTACATGCGCGCCCTGTCGACGGAAGGCGTGCTGTCCATCGCTGCGAGCCTGATCATCGCCTCGGCCCGCTCCGGCCCGCCCGAGGTGGTCGAGGCGCTCAAGTCGACGCCGGTGCCCTACTTCGAGATCGGCGACGACCTCGATCCCGCCGGCATCGCCCGCAAGGTGCGGCTGATCGCCGAGATCGTCGAGCTGCGGACGGCGGGCGAGCAGCTGGCCGCGCGCATCGAGCACGACTTCGCCGCGCTGGCCGAGCTGCGCTCGGCCATCGCGAAGCCGGTGCGGGCGCTGTTCGTGCTCAACGTCGCCAACGGCCGCGCCACGGTCGGCGGCGCCGGCACCGGCGCCGCCGCCATCCTCGATCTCGCCGGAGCGGTGAATGCCGCAGCCGCCGTCACTGGCTTCAAGCCCATTTCCGACGAGGCGATGGTGGAGCTGGCGCCCGACTGCATCGTCACCATGCGACGGACGGGCACCGACCACGACACAGGGCAGCTCATGGCCATGCGGGGCCTCGCCGCCACGCCGGCCGGCGCCGCCGGGCGCATCATCGCCATGGACGGGCTCTATCTGCTGGGCTTCGGCCCGCGCACGCCTTCGGCCGCGCTCGACCTGATGCGCGCACTTTACCCGGACCTGCCCTCCAGGCGCGTCGAGATCCGCCGCTGATGCAACGGGCTGCCGCAGCCGCGCCGCGCCGCCGACCCGCCGACCGCGACGTCCTGGGACGGCGCGTGATCGCCGGCGGGGCACTGGCGCTGGCGGTCGCCCTGTTCCTGTCGCTGTCGATCGGGGCCACCGGCATCACGCTGGCGTCGCTGCCGCGCGCGCTGGCGGCGGCGATCGGCGGCGCCGGCGACCCGGCCCTGGCGCGCGAGCAGCTCGTGCTCCTCTCGATCCGCTTCCCGCGGGCGATCCTCGGCATGTTCGTCGGCGCCGCGCTCGGCGTGGCCGGCGCGATGATGCAGGGCCTGTTCCGCAATCCGCTGGCCGACCCCGGCATCATCGGCGTGTCATCGGGGGCGGCGCTGGCGGCGGTGGCGACCATCGCGCTCGGCAACACCCTCGCCGCGCCGCTGACGCGCGCCTTTGGCGTCTACGCCCTGCCCTTCGCCGCCTTCGCCGGGGGCGTCGCGACGACGACCGTGCTGGTCGCCGTCTCGGGACGGCGAGGGCAGGTGATGATCGGCACGCTGCTGCTCGCCGGCATCGCCATCGGCGCCCTGGCCGGCGCGCTCACGGGCCTCATCGCCTATGCCAGCGACGACCGCGAGCTGCGCGATCTCACGCTGTGGTCGCTCGGCAGCCTGTCGGGCGCGAGCTGGCCCAAGGTGGTGGCCGTGCTGCCCTTCGCACTCGCCATCGTGGTGGTGCTGCCGCTGACGATCCGCGCGCTCAACGGCTTCCTGCTCGGCGAGGCGGAGGCCTACCACCTCGGCGTCGACATCGAGCGCACCAAGCGGCTCGTCGTCCTCACCACGGCCGCCTGCGTCGGCGCGGCGGTGGCGGTGGCCGGCGTGGTCGGCTTCGTCGGCATCGTCGTGCCGCACCTCGTGCGCCTGCTGGCGGGACCCGACCATCGCTTCGTGCTGCCGGGCAGCGCGCTCCTGGGCGCGGCGCTGCTGCTGGTGGCCGACGTCGCCGCGCGCATGCTGGTGCGGCCGGCCGAGCTGCCCCTGGGGGTGGTGATGGCGGCGATCGGCGCGCCGGTGTTCCTGCATCTGGTGCTGCGCCGCGGCATCGGCGGGGTGGAGTAGCGCCCGTGCTGGAGGCGCGCGCCATCACCGTCACGCGGCGCGGCCGGCATCTGCTCGCGGACGTGCACGCCGCCATTCTGCCGGGCCGGGTGACGGCCATCATCGGCCCCAACGGCGCCGGCAAGTCGACGCTCCTCAAGGTGCTGGCCGGCGAGCTGCGGCCCACATCCGGCGACGTGCTCCTCGATGGCCGCAGCCTCGCCGCCTGGGGCGCCGCCGACCTCGCCCGACGCCGGGCGATGGTGCCGCAGTCGACCACGCTCTCCTTCCCCTTCCTCGTCATCGAGGTGATCCGCCTCGGCGCCTCGGTGCCGGGCTTCGACGGCGTCGCCTCGCGCGCCCGCGCCGTCGCCGACGCGGCGCTCGCCGCCCTCGATCTCGCCGATTTCCGCGACCGCCTCTATGGCGAGCTGTCCGGCGGCGAGAAGCAGCGCGTGCACATCGCCCGCGCGCTGTGCCAGCTCGAAGCCGCCCGCCGTGCGCCCGACGAGACGGCCGCGCTCCTGCTCGACGAGCCGACCGCCAGCCTCGATCTGCCCCATCAGGCGCTGGTGCTCGACCGCGCGCGCCGGCAGGCGGCGGCAGGCTGGGCCGTGGTGGCCGTGGTCCACGATCTCAACCTGGCGGCGGCCTGGGCCGACGACCTCCTCGTGCTGAGCCGCGGGCGGGTGCTGGCGCGCGGCGCGCCCTCGGCCATCTTCAGCGACGGCATCCTCTCCTCTGCCTACGGCTGCCCCATACGCGCCAACCGCACGCCGCCGCCGGGCACGCCCTACGTGTTGCCGCAGCTTCTGCGTGCCGACGGGTTGCCCTCCGCCTGACCCGGTGACATCGTGCGCCCGTCACCGCAGGTGAGGGGAGAGCGCCATGGATCTGGGCAAGCTCGGCGTGTGGGCCGGTCTCGACGGCATGACGGCGGCCGACGCATTGGCCTTCGCGCAGCGCACCGAGCGGCGCGGCTTCAAGGTGCTGTGGACGCCCGAGAGCCGCGGCCGCAACGTGCTCGTCAACGCCGCCTGGCTGCTTTCGGGGACGCAGAGCCTCGTCATAGCCACCGGCATCGCCAACATCTACGCGCGCGATGCCGTGGCCATGGCCAACGCCCAGCGCGGCCTCAACGAGCAGTCGGGCAACCGCTTTCTGCTGGGTCTCGGCGTGTCGCACAAGCCGTTGGTGTCGGACCTGCGCGGCCACGCCTACGGCCGCCCCGTCGCCACCATGCGCGCCTATCTCGAGGCCATGCGCGCCGCGCCCTACCAGGCGCCGATGCCCTCCGAGCGCCCACGCACCGTGCTCGCGGCCCTGGGCCCCAAGATGCTGGCGCTCGCCGGGGAGATGACCGACGGCGCCCACCCCTACTGCGTCACACCCGAGCACACGGCCGAGGCGCGCCGCATCCTGGGCCCGGGCAAGCTGCTCTGCCCCGAGGTGATGGTGCTGCTCGAGACCGACCCGGCCAAGGCGCGCGCCGCCGCCCGCACGGCGCTGGCGAGCTACATCGCGCTCGAGAACTACGCCAACAACTGGCGGCGGCTGGGCTTCACCGACGACGACCTCGCCGGCGGCGGGTCGGACCGCTTCGTCGACGCCAACATCGCCTGGGGCGACGAGGAGGCCATCCGCAGGCGGCTGCAGCTCTTCTGGGACGCCGGCGCCGACCACGTCTGCATCCAGGCCATCCACCCCTCGGGCGCCCGCGCCGTCATCGACGAGCGCATCTTCGACCTGCTGGCCCCGGCCAGGGGGTGATGCCCGAC
>DASRDL010000463.1:0-6836 GCA_035652635.1 Hyphomicrobiaceae bacterium
GCAATCGCGTCCTTGTCGGCGAGATCGCACACGGCGGCGTGCGCCTTGACGCCGTGCGCGGCGATCTCGGAGAGCGTCGCATCGAGCGCGCCGCGGCCGCGCGCGCAGATCGACACCGCCGCACCGGCTTCGGCGAACGCCAGGGCGATCGACCTGCCGATGCCCCGGCTCCCCCCGGCGACGACGGCACGTTTTCCTTTGAGATCGATCTGCATGGCTCTTCTCCTGTCCTCGACCGTCATTCGGCCCGCGATTCCGCCGCAACGCAGCGGCGGCCAAGCCAACCTGTTACCACCGAAACTGACCGGCGGGCGAGCCTGCGGCATGCTGGCGGGGATCGCACTGTCCGCCGGGAGACCGCCCGAGATGCCTCGAGCCCGCACTTTCATCCGCCGCATCTGGCGCGGGGCATGGGCCGGTGTGACCTTCGCCCCGCCCGGCGGCTGGACCTGGTTCGACATCGCCGTGTGGCCGCGCAACGCCTTCGGTGCCCTCTTCACCTTCCTCGGGCCGCTGCTCATCGCCGCCGGCGTGTGGTGTGCATCGGACGCCAGGCATGGGCTCGTGCTCGCCGCCATCTTCGTACCCCTGTGGCTGCTGACCGTCGCCATCGCCTACTGGACGGGTGGAGCCCCGGCGCCGAAGCCCGCCCGCGCCCGGGCGTCACGCTGATCGCGGCCGGCCTGCCCGCAGCGCTGTCGCGCCACCGCGCTTTTCGCGCTATCGTTGCCCGCATCCCTTGTTGCAGGCCCCTCCCATGATCGAAACGTCCGACTTCTCCGCCGAAGCCCTGCTGGCCGAGCTCACGCAATGGGTGAGCATCGAAAGCCCCACCTATGATGCAGCCGCCGTCGACCGCATGGAGGCGTTCATCGCCGAGCGCATCAGCGCGCTCGGCTTCGCAGTCGAGAAGCTGTCCGGCCGCGACGGGCTCGGCGGCATACTGCGCTGCCGCCTGCCGGGACGCCGCAACGGTCCCGGCATCCTGATGATCGCCCATGCCGACACTGTCCACCCGGTCGGCACGCTGGCCGCCAAGCTGCCGATCCGGCGCGACGGCGACAGATGCTACGGGCCCGCCATCTACGATATGAAGGGCGGCACGGTGATCGCGCTGGCGGCCCTGAAAGCGGTGCTCGACAAGGGTCGGCCCGAGTTGCCGGTGACCATCATCATCAACCCGGACGAGGAGATCGGCAGCCCCACCTCGCGCGCCCTGATCGAGGAGGAGGCGAAGGCGCACAAGTACGTTCTGATCCCCGAGCCCGCCAAGGGCCCGCGCGGCGAGGTGACGACCGGCCGCCACGCCTTCCAGCGCTTCTTCCTCACCACGCATGGGCGGCCGGCACACTCGGGCTGGACCAACAAGGATGGCCGCTCGGCCGTGCGCGTGATGGCGCAGATCGTCGAGGAGCTGGAAAGCCGCTCCGACTTCGACAACGGTCCCACCTACGCGGTGAGCGTCATCCACGGCGGGCAGTGGGTGAACTGTGTGCCCATGACCTGCACCGCCCAGGCCCTGTGCGTTGCCCGCAACATGGACACCTTCCACGAGATCGGCCGGGTGATGGATGGCCTCGTCGGCGTGCGCGCGGACGTGCGCATCGAGGTGGAGCGCGGCCCCGTGCGGCCGCTGTGGACCGCGCACGGCCCCACCATGGGCCTCTACGAGCGTGCCAGGCGCATTGCCGGCGAGATCGGCTTCGAGCTGCCGCACGGCCAGCACGGCGGCGGCTCCGACGGCAACTTCACCGGCGCGCTCGGCATCGCCACGCTCGACGGCCTCGGCGTCATGGGCGGCGGCGCCCACACGCACGAGGAGCACATCCTCGTCTCATCCCTGGTGCCGCGCGCGACGCTGCTGGCCCGGCTCATCGCCGAGCTCGATTGAGGGCTGAGCCGCTGCCGCGCCTTTCTCCCCTCCCCCTTGCGGGGACGCGATGGGGGCGTGGGGTCACAAACTCAACCGACGGGATTCCACCCCACCCCTAACCCCTCCCCGTCGAGGGGAGGGGAACGCGTCGCATTCGCTTCCTGTTCAATCCGCCGACGCCAGAGGCTTTGCCACCTGCTCGAGCGGTCGGCGCTCCGCGGCCACCCCCCAGCGGGCGGCGACGAGGGCCGCGGCGAGCATCAGGGCGGCGCCGAGCGCGTAGCCTGCGAAGACGCTCTGCCGCGAGCCGGTCTCGATCAGCGTGCCCATCAGCCACGGGCCCGCCACGCCGCCGATGCCGGTGCCGATGGCATAGAAGAAGGCGATCGCCAGCGCGCGGATCTCCAGGGGGAAGGTCTCGCTCACCGTCAGGTAGGCCGAGCTCGCCGCCGCCGAGGCGAAGAAGAAGATCACCGACCATGCCCAGGTGAGCGTGGTGGCCGTCACGAGCTCCTGGGCGAACAGATAGCCGGTGGCGGAGAGCAGCAGGCCCGATGTGGCATAGGTGGCCGCGATCATCGGCCGGCGCCCGACCGTGTCGAACAGCCGGCCCAGGATCACGGGGCCGAGGAAGTTGCCGGCGGCAAAAGGCAGGATGAACCAGCCGACCTGGTCGGCAGGCACGGCGAAGAAGTCCGTCAGCACCAGGGCATAGGTGAAGAAGATGGCGTTGTAGAAGAAGGCCTGCGCCGCCATCAGGGTAAGGCCGACCGTCGTGCGCAGACGCTGCGCGCCGAAGAGCACTGCGGCCACCTCGCGCAAGGGGGTGTGGGTGCGCATGCGCAGCCGGATCGCCGGCAGCGGCACCGCGTCGAGCACGTGGCCCCGGCGGCGGAACCTGTCCTCCAAGCCCGCAACGATGGCCTCGGCCTCGGCGGCGCGGCCATGGGTGATGAGCCAGCGCGGGCTCTCCGGGATCCACATGCGCATGAAGAAGATGATGGCGCTGAGCAGGGCACCGATGACGAAAGCCGCACGCCAGCCCCAGTCCGGCGGCAGCAGCGACGGCTCGAGCAGGACGATGGCGGCGGCCGCCCCCATCGCCGCGCCCAGCCAGAAGCTGCCGTTGATCACGAGATCGGTCCAGCCGCGCACGCGCGCCGGCACCAGCTCCTGGATCGTGGAGTTGATGGCCGTGTACTCGCCGCCGATGCCGGCGCCGGTGAGGAAGCGGAAGAGGGCGAAGCTCCAGAAGCTCCAGGAGAAGGCGGTGGCCGCCGTCGCCAGCAGGTACACGCCCAGCGTGATGAAGAACAGCTTCTTGCGGCCGAGCCGGTCGGTGAGCCAGCCGAAGAACAGGGCGCCCAGCACCGCACCGGCCAGATAGGCGCTGCTGGCAAGTGCCACCTCGGTGGTGGTGAGCCGCAGCACGGGGCTCTCCTTCAGCGCGCCGGCCACCGCGCCGACCACCGTCACCTCGAGGCCGTCGAGTATCCAGGTGATGCCGAGCGCTGCGACCACGAGCGTGTGGAACCGGCCCCAGGGCAGGCGGTCGAGGCGCTGGGGAATATCCGTCTCCACCACCCCGCCGACAGGGTCGGTTGCGGTCTCGCGCCGGCTCCTCGTGAGCACCATGACACCGACCCGTCGGGCCTCCAGCCGGGCACGCCGCTCGGGGCCGCGGCGTCACGGCTGCACAACCCGGCACCCGCCGGCAAAGTTCCAGGCGCGGGCGGTCCCCGGCAGGCCCGGCGCTCGGGGGCGAGGGGTCGGGCAGGCTCTGCGCCTGCGCGCCGATGACGTCTCGGGCAGGCGTCAGGGCTCGGGAAAGAGCGGCATGATCTCGCGCGCGAACGTGTCGAGTGCCGCCGTGGAGCCCGTGGGGTCGACCAGCAGGACGTAATCGACGCCGCCGGCCTCGAGCTTCTCGAGGCGGGCGGCGATCTCCTGCGGCGAGCCCAGCAAGGCGGATTCCTCGCCGGCGAGGTTGGGGTCGCTGTGGGAGCCGATGTTCTGGTAGCGCTCGGCGCCGGGGCCGCGGGCGAGCCCGCCGATCGCCCGCAGCACCTTGGTCCTGAGCGCCAGGGCTGCCTCGCGCTCGGCCTCGCTGCGCACGATCTGCAGGGCGCGCGCAACCGCGATCTGGCCGCGCCGGTAGGTTCTGCCCTGCCGGGCCAGCTCGTCACGGTAGGCGGCGACGCGCTCGATGACGAGGTCGACGGTGGCGATCTGATCGAGCAGCAGGTTGAACCCCTCGCGGGCGGCGCGGCGGATCGAATCGAAGCTTCCGGCCGCCATCCACAGCGGCGGGTGCGGCTGCTGCACGCAGCGCGGCTCGACGACGATGTCGTCGAAACGCCAGCGCTTGCCCTGGTGCGAGAAGCGCTCGGTGCCTGCCGCCCAGGCCTTGCGCAGGAAGGCGAGGCACTCGTCGAAGCGCTCGGTCGCCTCCTCGATGGGGATGGCGAAGCCCGCGAACTCCGGCGGCCGGTAGCCCTTGCCGATGCCGAAGTCGAAGCGGCCGCCCGACAGCAGGTCCAGCGTGGCGACCTGCTCTGCCAGCAGGGCCGGGTTGTGCCAGGGCAGCACCGCCACGGCGGTGCCGAGCCGGATGCGGCTGGTGCGGCCGGCGAGATAGCTGAGGAAGTTGAGCGAGGCGGAGAGCTGGCCGACACCCGTGAAATGGTGCTCGACCACGAACACACTGTGGAAGCCCAGGGTCTCGGCATGGAGCACATAGTCGATGTACCTGGCGTAGCCGAGGCTGTCGCCGACCAGGCCCTCGCCCGATGACTTGGCTCCGCCGAACAGGCCGAACTTCATGCTGGCTCCCCTCAAGAGCGGGCGGTCTGCTGCGCTTGACCGCTACCCCAGTCTCACATTGTCGGAGGCATTTCCGCAAGGATAGATGGACTGCAAACGATCAGAGCCCGCTCGGGCCGGGTGCCGGCTGATGCCGCAGGCGCGCCGCCAGCTTGACGAGCTCCATGATGACGAGCAGCGCCGCCGCGACGCCCGTGGTGACCGCCCAGTCGAACGCCGTCAGCGCCACGGTGTGGAAGGCTGCCTGCAACACCGGCACGTAGATCACCAGCACGTGCAAGAGGAGCGACAGCGCCACGGCGCCGATCAGCCAACCGTTATCCAACAACCCGGCAAGGGCGCTGCGCCGCATCGAGCGACAGTTGAAGACGTTGAAGAGCTGGAACATCATCAGCGTCGTGAACGCCATGGTGCGGGCAAGCGTCTCGTCGACCGCATTGGGGGACGTGCCGGCAGCAAACAGCGTGATGAGGCCGCCCGGGTAGTAGGCGTCGAGCACGGCAAGCGTGCCCACCATCATCACCGCGCCGATACCGGCAAGCCGCCACCAGTCCTCGCCCGTGAGCACGCCCTTGCCGCGCTGGCGCGGCTCGCGCGCCATCACGTCGGGGTCCTTGGGATCCACGCCGAGCGCCAGCGCCGGCGGCCCGTCGGTGACGAGGTTGATCCACAAGAGCTGCGCGGCCAGCAGCGGCAGGAACAGGCCCGCATCGACGCTGGCGAGGCCCAGGAGGGGCGCCAACATCACGCCGGCGAACATCGTCATGAGCTCGCCGGCGTTCGACGACAGCAGATAGATCAGGTACTTGCGGATGTTGTCGTAGATGCCGCGGCCTTCCTCGATGGCCTTGACGATGGAGGCGAAATTGTCGTCGGTCAGCACCATGTCGGCCGCCTCCTTCGACACGTCGGTGCCGGTGATGCCCATGGCCACGCCGATGTTGGCGGTCTTGAGTGCCGGCGCGTCGTTGATGCCATCGCCGGTCATGGCGACGATGTGGCCCTTGCGCTGCAGCGAGCCGACGATGCGCAGCTTGTGCTCGGGGTCGACGCGGGCGAACACGCGCACCTCGTCCACCACCCGGTCGAGCTCCTGGTCGCTCATGCTGCGCAGTGCCGCACCGGTTAGCAGCTTGGCACCCGGCTCGAAGATGTCGAGCTCGCGCGCGATCGCCTCGGCGGTGGCAGGGTGATCGCCGGTGATCATCACCGAGCGGATGTGGGCGCGTTTGGCGACGGCGACGGCCTCCTTCGCCTCGGCGCGCGGCGGGTCGATCATGCCGACGAGGCCGAGCAGGACGAGGTCCTCCTCGATGCTGTCGGGCAGCTCGACGTGGCGGCCGGCGGCTGCGTCCTCGGCATCGATGCCGAGCTCGGCAGCCGAGACGTCGCGGGCCGCGACGGCCAGCACGCGCAGCGCCTGTGCGGCCAGGAGGTCGTTCTGGCGGGCGAGCTCGGCACGGCGCGCATCGCTCAGCGGCACCACCGCCCCGCCCTCCCAGAGACGGCGGCTCCTTTCCAGGAGCACCTCCGGCGCGCCCTTGACGAACACGTGCACGCGCCCGGCCTGCTCGCGATCGAGGTGGACGGTGGCGTGGCGCTTGCGCTCGGAGGTGAAGGGGATCTCGCCGATTCTTGGGTACGCTGCGAGCTGCGCCTCGGTGATGCCGAACTTGCGGGCGGCGACGATGAGCGCGCCCTCGGTGGGATCGCCCTGCACGCGCCAGCGGCCGTCGCTGGCGACGAGCGTCGCATCGTTGGCGAGCGCCGCCGCCCGCAGCGTCCGCGCCACGGCCTCCCCCGCGCCCGAGCCTCGGGCAATGGCCTGGCCTGCGGCCTGGAACTCGCCCTCGGGGACGTAGCCGCTGCCCGACACCTCGACGAGGCCGTCGCCGGTATATATGGCGCGCACGGTCATCTCGTTGCGTGTAAGCGTGCCGGTCTTGTCGGAGCAGATGACGGTGGCGGCCCCCAGCGTCTCGACGGCGGGGAGCTTGCGCACGATGGCATTGGCGGCCGCCATGCGGCGCACCCCGAGACTGAGGCCCACGGTGACGATGGCCGGCAGCGCCTCCGGGATGGCGGCCACGGCCAGCGCCACGGCGAACAGGAAGAGGGCGAGGACGGCGTGCAGGCTCCA
>DASRDL010000464.1:0-5522 GCA_035652635.1 Hyphomicrobiaceae bacterium
GGTGAGCTCGGTCATCGCCTCATCGAGCAGCGCCATGCGGATGGACTTCTCCTCGCTCTCGGCGAGCTGGGTTTCCTGGCTGACGGCGTCGTCGTCGGCCAGCCAGTCCTGCCACTCGTTCTCTGAGTCGGCGCGAAGCGGCGCGTTCAGCGAGGCGTCGGGACCGGCCAGGCGCCGGTTCATCGAGATCACTTCCTCGTCGAGCACGCCGAGCTTGGTGGCGATCTGGCGCACCTGGTCGGGATGGAGGTCGCCCTCCTCCAGCGCGCTGATCTCGCTCTTGGCCTTGCGCAGGTTGAAGAACAGCTTCTTCTGCGCCGCCGTGGTGCCCATCTTCACGAGGCTCCACGAGCGCAGGATGTATTCCTGGATCGAGGCGCGGATCCACCACATGGCATAGGTGGCGAGCCGAAAGCCCTTGTCCGGATCGAAGCGCTTGACCGCCTGCATGAGGCCGACGTTGCCTTCCGAGATCACCTCGCCGATCGGCAGGCCGTAGCCGCGGTAGCCCATGGCGATGCGCGTGACGAGCCGCAGGTGCGACGTCACGAGCTTGTGGGCCGCCTCCGAGTCCTGATGCTCCTGCCAGCGCTTCGCCAGCATGTACTCCTCGTCCGGCTCCAGCATCGGGAACTTGCGGATCTCCTCGAGGTAGCGGGAGAGCCCGCCGGCCCCGGCCACGACGGAGGGTAGTGCTTTCGTTGCCATCTCGATTTTCAGCCGATGATTGCTCTCTGCGAGCCCGGCTGCTCCTTGTGCCCCTTGTAAGGCGAGCACCGGCACTGAGGACGCCGGTCAGCAAGCTCGCAGGCACGGAGGCAACGTGCCCAAGTCAATAGTAAACTGCAAGGCACGTTGCCGTGTTTCCTCAGTCACGCGCCTTCACGCAATAGTTGATAAACGCTTGTCGGGCGCATATCCGTCTACAAGCGAACCGTCTGTCACCTAAAAAATCCGTAATGTGCCTATGCCTGCGGCTGCCGCAAAGCCGCCTCCAGGCGGGCGATATCCGACGGCAGCGGACTCTCGAAGCGCAGCCGCTTGCCGCTGACCGGATGCACGAAGGCGAGCACGGCAGCGTGCAATGCCTGCCGGCCGAGCGCCGTCAGCGCCGCCTGTGCTTCGCGTCCGAGCCGGCGCGCGCTCGCCTTGAAGCCCGCCCCGTAGGTCATGTCGCCGAGGACGGGATGGCCGATATGGGCGAGGTGCACGCGGATCTGGTGCGTGCGGCCCGTTTCGAGATCGAGCTTGACCAGGCTGGCGAGCGGGCGGGCGGCCCCGCCCGGATAGGTTGCCAGCACCTCGTAGCGGGTGACGGCCCGCCGTCCGGCGGGAGCGACGACGACGGCAATCTTGGTGCGATTGGCGCTGCTGCGCGCAAGCGCCGCATCGATCCGCCCGCGCTTGCGCTCGGGCACGCCCCACACCAGCGCCAGATAGCTGCGCTCGAGCCGGCCGTCGGCGCCATGTGCGGCAAATTGTTCCGCCAGGCCCTTGTGCGCCCGGTCGGTCTTGGCGACGACCAGGAGGCCGGAGGTGTCCTTGTCGAGGCGGTGCACGATGCCGGGGCGCATGACGCCGCCGATGCCGGACAGGCTCGGCCCGCAGTGGGCGATGAGGGCGTTGACCAGCGTGCCGCCGGCGTGGCCCGGGCCGGGATGCACGGCCATGCCGCTCGGCTTGTCGATGACGATCAGGTCGGGGTCCTCGTAGACGACCGTGAGCGCCATAGCCTGCGCGGCGGGCCGGGCGGGCTGCGGCGGCGGAACCTCGAGCGCATAGCTCTCCCCGGCCTTGACCCTGCGTCCCAAGTCGGCGACGGCGGCGCCGGCACGCTCGACCGCGCCGGCGCGGATCAAGGTCTGCAGCCGGGCCCTGCTCATGGCCGGCAGCCGGCCGGCCAGGAAGCGATCGAGCCGTTGGCCCGCCTCCGCCTCGGCCACCGTCAGCTCGATGCGCTCACCGGGCTCGGCACCCATGCTGTCCCGTGTCCCGCCGGCCGCCTTTCGCCGCCCGCTCCTACACGACCGGGCTCAGGCCGCCGTCGACGTTGATGGCCGTGCCGGTGACGTAGGAGCCGGCGTCGGAAGCGAGGAACAGCGCCATGTTGGCGAACTCCTGGGCCGTGCCCACGCGGCCCATCGGGATGCGCTTGCCCATCTCGGCGTAGAAGTCCTGCAGCGACCGCCCCTTGTTCTCGGCCGCGTGCCGCTTCACCCACTGGTCGCTCTCGATGTTGCCGACGAGCAGCGCGTTGACGAGCACGTTGTGCGGCGCACCCTCGCCGGAGAGCACCTTGGTGAGCGCCATGCCGGCGGCGCGCGTGACGGCGGTGGGGGCCCCGGTCGGCGGCGGCGCCTTGGCGCCGACATTGAGGATGTTGATGATGCGGCCCCAGCGCCGCGCCTTCATGCCGGGAAAGGCCTGGCGGCAGAGCCGGATGGCCGCCATCAGCTTCAGATCGATGTCGTGCTGCCAGACCTCGTCCGTGATCTCCGTGAACGGTCCGCGCTGCGAGGTGCCGGCATTGTTGACGAGCACATCGATCTGGCCGAGCGCCTTCTCCGCCGCCTCGAACGCCCTGCGGCACCCCTCGGCGGTGGCCACGTCGGCCGCGACCGTGATCACCTTGGTATTGGTTGCCGCCGCGATCTGCGCCTTGGCCTCGTCGAGGCCCGCCTGCTGCCGCGCCACCACCGCCACGTTGGCGCCGGCCTTCGCGTAGCTGCGGGCTATGGCGAGCCCGATCCCCTTGCTGCCGCCCGTGATGAGTGCGTTGCGGCCGTTCATGCGCATTTCCATGTCGTCCTCCCTGGCGTGTGCCGACTGCGGCGTCGATGGGCCGGCGGTGTGTTGTACATGGAGACGCGCGGCCGGTCGAATGCGCCGCCTGCATGCGCGGCGCGCCGGAGAAGCAGAATCGGGCGGGGAATCTAGCTGCTGGGCGGGGCGTCGTCGTTGGCCGGGGTCGGCGCCGGAGCGGCGGCGGGCTCCGGCGGCGGTGCCGCCTTGGGGCCGCCCTTGGCCACCGCCACCATCGCCGGCCGCAGCACGCGGTCTTCGATCATGAAGCCGGCCTGGAAGATCTGCACGATGGTGCCGCTCGGCACGTCGTTGCGCTGCACCTCCATCACCGCCTGATGCAGGTGGGGGTTGAACGGCTCGTTCATGGGATTGGAGCGCCTCACCCCGTGGCGCTCCAGCGCGTTGAGCAGCTCGCGCTCGATCATGGTCACGCCGTCGAGGAAGCTCTTGAGCGCCGGGTCCTGCTCGGCGGCGCCGGCGGGGACGGCGTTGATGGCACGCTGGAAGTTGTCGCCGACGCCGACGATGTCCCTGGCCAGCCGGCTCACCGCGTACTTGGCCGTCTCCTCCTTCTCGCGCTCGCTCCGCTTGCGGATGTTCTCCACCTCGGCGTGCGCCCGCAGCAGCTTGTCTTTGAGGTCGGCGGCCTCCGCGCGCAGGGCGGCAATGACCGCCTCGGCGGTCTGCGCCTGGGGCTCAGCGCCCGTCTGCGGCGCCGTCGCGGCGCTTTCGGCAGCGCCGGACTGCACTTGCTCGTTGGGTGTGTCGCCCATGGTCGCTATCCTGCGATTCTTCTCTGCGGCCGTGCCGGCCGACCGGCGAAAGTGCAGTGGGAGCGTGAGGCCGGCCAGGGCCGCTCGCCGGCGCCCCATATCGTGCAAAGGGCGCGAAAAATCAAGTCAGCAGCCGCCCGACCAGCCGCGCGGTGTAGTCCACCATAGGAATGATGCGGGCGTAGTTGAGGCGCGTCGGGCCGATGACGCCGAGAACGCCCACCACCTTGCGGCGCTGGTCCTCGAACGGAGCGACGATCAGCGACGAGCCGGACAGCGAGAACAGCTTGTTCTCCGAGCCGATGAAGATGTGCACCCCCTCGCCCCGCTCGGACAGGCCGAGGAGCTGGACGATGTCGCGCTTGGTCTCGAGGTCGGCGAACAGCTGGCGGATGCGCTCGAGGTTCTCCAGGCCGTCGACGTCCTTCAGGAGGTTGGCCTGGCCGCGCACGATCAGGCTCTTGTGGTCGCCGAGCGTGCCCGACCAGGTGGCGAGCCCCGCCTCGATCACCTTCTGCGTCAGCTGGTCGAGCTCGGCCTTGGCGGTCGCCAGCTCCTTCTCGACATGGGCCCTGGCCTCGCCCAAAGTCAGGCCGCGGATGTGGGCGTTGAGGTAGTTGGCGGCCTCCGTGAGACTCGAGGGCGGCAACCCCGGCGGCAGGTCGATGACGCGGTTTTCGACGCTCTGGTCGTCGCCGACCAGCACGACCAGCGCCTTGCCGGGCTCCAGCGCGACGAACTCGATGTGCTTGAGCCGGCTCACCTGCTTCTCGGCCAGCACCACGCCGGCGCAGTGCGACAGCCCGGAGATCATCTCGCCGGCGTCGGAGAGCACCTGCTCGATCGACTTCTCGCGCCGGATCCTGAGCTGTGCCTCGATCTGGCGCCGCTCGTCGTCGGTGAGGTCGCCGATCTCGAGCAGGCCGTCCACGAACAGCCGCAGGCCGATCTCGGTCGGCAGCCGGCCGGCGGAGGTGTGCGGCGCATAGATGAGCCCGAGGTGCTCCAGGTCCGACATGACGTTGCGGATCGAGGCCGGCGACAGCGTCATGGGCAAATGACGCGACAGGTTGCGCGAGCCCACGGGATCGCCGGTGGCAAGGTAGCTCTCGACGATCTGCCTGAAGATGGTGCGCGAGCGCTCGTTGAGCTTCTGCAGCTCGGAGAGGCTGCCCACTGCGCCCGGACGATTGAGAGGCCTGTCGCTCGACATGTGCGATATGTGTGGATTTTCGCACCGCGAATCTAGGGTCAAGGCAGCGTGTCCGTCAAACTGGGGTCAGCTTTTGCGGTTGAAGCCGCGCAGCCACTCGCCTAGGGTGGCGCCCCATCCGCCAATTCGAGCCCTGGCCCCATGCGTCCGTCCAAACGCAAGCCCGACGAGCTTCGCCGCGTCTCCATCGAGCGCGCCGTATCGATGCACGCCGAGGGCTCCTGCCTCATCAAGTTCGGCAACACCCACGTCAACTGCACGGCGAGCCTCGAGGAGCGGCTTCCCCCCTGGCTCAAGGGCCAGGGCCGGGGCTGGGTGACGGCCGAGTACGGCATGCTGCCGCGCGCCACCAGCGAGCGCACCAGGCGCGAGTCGACCGTCGGCCACCCCTCGGGGCGCACGCAGGAGATCCAGCGGCTGATCGGCCGGGCGCTGCGCGCCGTGGTCGACCTGCCGAAGCTCGGCGAGCGGCAGATCTCCATCGACTGCGACGTGATCCAGGCCGACGGCGGCACGCGCACCGCCGCCATCACCGGCGCGTGGGTGGCATTGCACGACTGCCTCAAGTGGATGCAGGCGCGCGACATGATCAAGGAAGGGGTGCTGCGCGATCACGTCGCCGCCGTATCGTGCGGACTTTACAAGGGCACACCCGTGCTCGACCTCGACTACGCCGAGGACTCCTCTGCCGATGCGGACGCCAATTTCGTCATGACGGGCTCCGGCGGCAT
>DASRDL010000465.1:0-8048 GCA_035652635.1 Hyphomicrobiaceae bacterium
CAGCGCGTCGCCGGCCTCGCTGCCGCGGACGCCGGGCGAGCCCTTGCCCTTGAGCCGCAGCACCTGGCCGTCGGCGACGCCCTCGGGGATGGAGATGTCGAGCGCACCGCCGTCCGGCATGGTCACGCGCTTCTTGGCGCCAGTGGCGGCTTCCAGGAAGTCGATTTCCAGCGTGTAGCGTACGTCCTGGCCGCGCGCCGCGAACGGACTGTCGGCCTCGGCCCAGCGCCAGCGGCCGCCGCCGAACAGGTCGGAGAAGACATCGCCGAAGCCATAGTGCTCCTCGCGCCCGGCGCCTGCGCGCCCGCCGAACGGCCCCCCGGCCCCGGCATGGGTGCGCTGGTAGCCGCGCCGCGGTTCGCCGTTGGCGTCGATCTCGCCGCGGTCGTATTGCTTGCGCTTCACGGGGTCGCCGATGATGTCGTAGGCGGCCGACACCTTCTTGAAGCGCTCCTCGGCCGAGGCGCGGTTGGTCGGGTTGAGGTCGGGGTGCAGCTCCTTGGCCAGCTTGCGGTAAGCACGGCGAACCTCCTCGTCGGAGGCATCGCGCGCCACGCCCAGCACCTTATAGGGGTCCTCGGCCATCTTTGGAGAGCCCATCCAGCCCAGCTGCTTCTACGACCCTAATGTAAGATCGTGGCGCGTGTTGGCCAATCCGTTGGCCGCCCACAGCCTTGATGCGGGGGTCGACCGATTTTCGGGCACGGCGCCCGGCGAGGCGGCAGCCGGCCGGCCCGGGCTCCCCCGACCCCTACTGCTTGACGCGGATTTCCGGCTCCCGCTCCAGGAGCTCGGCGAGGGCGGCGAAGCGGCGGCGCAGGCGCTCCCCGTCGAGGGCTGCGTAGGCCCTGGGGATGGTGAGGACGAGCTTGTTTTTCTCGTAGGACAGCGGGGTCTCGTCGATGATGCCGGGGCGGCCGATCGACAGCATGTGGGCGGCGCGGATGGCGGCGCCGATGATGCGCGCCCGCCGGTAGAGCCGCCTCGGCAGGATGGTGCGCAGCTGGTCGGAAAGCCCGGCCATGCCCTCGCCCTCCGGGTCGCCGCCGGTGCCCGTGTGGCGGAAATAGCTGGTCAGCGCCATGAACACGCGGCCTGGATGGTCGATGCCGCCGAGGGCTGCGTGGGCGATCAGGATCAGGCTCTGCTCGCCGCGGTAGTCGGGATGGGCGCGCCAGCTGATGTCGGAGAGCAGGCAGGCCGCATAGCGCAGGCGGCGCTCCTCCTCGCTTTCCTTGGGGCCGGGCGGCTCGAACAGGGCGTCGGTCCAGGAGCACAGCTCGCGGGCATGCTCGGCCGAGCGGGAGCGCAGGCGCGCGTACTCGGCGCAGAAGGAGATGAGCGGGTCCTTGCGCCGCTCGGCCTCCGACAACAGGCTGTAGAGGAGACCCTCGCGGATGCCGAACACCGAGAAGTGCACCATGCTGGGCTCAAGCCGCTTCAGGAGCCGCTCCAGCACCAGGGCGCCGTAGGGCAGGACCTCGCGCCGCTGCCGCGATACGTCCTCGATGCCGGGCATGGTCGACAGCTTCCTGAGCTTACGGATCTGCTCGCAGAAGTCGATCGCCTCCTCGGCGGGCATGGTGTAGCCGTGCATGACCCGCAGCGGGTAGCCGATGCTCTCCATGTGCAGCCTGGCGATGGCCCGCCACGTGCCACCGACCGCGTAGAAGGCGCGGTTGCGCCCGCCGTCGAGCCACGAGACGCGGCCGAGGTGCTCGTCGGCGATCTCGAGCGCGTCGTCGATGCGCCCGTCGGAGGCATCGAGGAGCCGCAGGCCGCCGAGCGGCAGGGTGGCCGACTGGCGCAGGGCCTCGCCTCTCACCTCGAGCACCTCCAGGCTGCCGCCGCCGAGGTCGCCGGCAAAGCCGTCCGGCGCACGGAAGCCCATCAGAATGCCGAACGCGGCAAGCTCGGCCTCGCGCTGACCCGACAGCACGTGGATGGCGGACCCCAGCGCCCGCTCGCCGCGGGCGATGAAGTCGGGCCCGTCGGAGGCATCGCGGCAGGCCGCGGTGGCGATGGCCCAGATGTTCTTGACGCCGAGGATGCGGGCGATGGCCTTGAAGCGGCGCAGCGCGTCGAGCGCACAGTCGATAGCCTCCTTGCCCAGGTGGCCGGTGGAGCCGACCTGGCGCCCGAGGCCGCACAGCACCTTTTCGTTGAAGATCGGCGTGGGGCTCCTCACCGCCCCCTCGTAGACGACGAGGCGCACCGAGTTGGAGCCGATGTCGACGACGCCGATGGGCTCCAGCTCGCTCGCGCGCCCGAAGAAGTCGCTGATCTGGCGAAGCACGCCGCTAGCGTCCCGGTTGCGAGGTTCGTCTTGCCGCGAGGCGCGCCCGGACCGAAGTCGGCAATCTGAACGGCCCCAGCAGACTCATGGTGCCGGCGCGATTCGGATCGGGCCGTCCGCTCTCGAGTCCGGCCCAGCGCGATCCAGCGGACCTCTCGATCATCACGCTAGTGCTCCTGGGCGAGGCTGAACCGGCGCGGGAAGCTGTCCTTGAGCGATTGCCCGCGCCCCGAGAGGCTCGGATTGGTCATGAAATACTCGTGCGCATTGAACGGCTCCTCGCCTTCGGCCGGCCTGATGCGCTCCGACGATCCGTCGGGCAGGATGCGCCAGCTCTGCTGGTTGTCCTTCAGATTGGCAACCATGATCTGGTCCAGGATCTGCTCGTGCACGGTCGGGTTGGTGATGGGCACCATGACCTCGACGCGCCGATCGAGATTGCGCGGCATCATGTCGGCGGAGCTGATATAGACGAGGGCTTTCGGGGCCGGCAAGCCGTGGCCGGCACCGAAGCAGTAGATGCGGCCGTGCTCCAGGAAGCGGCCGACGATGCTTTTCGCCCGGATGTTGTCCGACAGCCCGGGCACGCCGGGCCGCAGGCAACAGATGCCGCGCACGATGAGGTCGATCTCCACGCCGGCCTGGCTCGCCTCGTAGAGCGCCTCGATGATGCGCGCGTCCACCAGCGAGTTCAGCTTCCACCAGATGGCGCCCTTGCGGCCGGCCTTGGCATGGGCGATCTCGTCGCGGATGTGGGCGAGAATGCGGGTGCGGATGCCCTGCGGGCTCGCCGCCAGCGCCTCGATCTCGGCCGGCTCGGCGTAGCCGGTGATGAAGTTGAAGATGCGCGTCACGTCGCGCCCGATGACCGGATCGGCGCTGAAGAAGGAGAGGTCCGTATAAACCTTGGCCGTGACGGGATGGTAGTTGCCGGTGCCGATGTGGCAGTAGGTGGCGAGCTCCGGCCCCTCGCGGCGCACGATCAGGCCGAGCTTGGCGTGCGTCTTGAGCTCGATGAAGCCGTAGACCACGTGCACGCCGGCGCTCTCCAGGTCGCGCGCCCAGCGGATGTTGGCCGCCTCGTCGAAGCGGGCCTTGAGCTCCACCACCGCCGTCACCGACTTGCCGAGGTCGGCCGCGTCCTTGAGCGCGCGCACGATGGGGCTGTCGTTGGAGGTACGGTAGAGCGTCCACTTGATGGCGAGGACGTTGGGGTCGGCGACGGCCTGGCGCAGGAGCTGCACCACCACGTCGAAGGACTCGTAGGGGTGGTGCACCACGATGTCCTTCTTGCGGATGGCGGCGAAGCAGTCGCCGTTGAACTCGCGGATGCGCTCGGGAAAGCGGATGTTGAAGGGCTTGAAGACCAGGTCGGGCCGCTCCGGCACGATGAGCTGTTGCGTGTCGGCGAGCCCCAGCATGCCCTCCTTGATGAAGACCGCATCGTCGCGGATGTCGACCTCCTGCACCACGAAGCGCTGCAGGCGCGTCGGCATCTGGCCGTCGAGCTCGAGCCTGATGACGTCGCCGCGGCGCCGGCGCTTGAGCGCGGTCTCGTAGAGGGCGACCAGGTCCTCGGCCTCCTCCTGTACCTCGATGTCGCTGTCGCGCAGCACCCGGAAGGCACCGTGGCTGCGGGCGAGGAAGCCGGGGAACAGCCGCGACAGGAACATGCCGATCACCGACTCGATGCGGATGAAGCGGATCGGCACTGCGCCCTCGCGGGGCGTGATTTCGTCGGGCGGCAGCCGCACGAAGCGGGTGAGCTGGCTCGGGATCGGCAGCAGCGCGTGCATGGTGGTCCCGTCGCGCTCGCGCCGCAGCTCGACTCCCACCACCAGCCCGCCGTTCTGGATGAAGGGGAAGGGGTGGGCCGGGTCGACGGCGATCGGCGTCAGGATCGGCAGGTATTGCGAGATGAACTGCCGCCCGAGCCACTCGCTCTCCGGTGGCGTCAGCTCCTTGGGCTCGACGATGTGAATGCCGGCGGCGGCCATCTCGGCGCGGAGCGCCAGCCAGCACGCCTGCTGGTCGCTGATGAGGCCCGCGGCGAAGCGATTGATCTCGACCAGCTGCTGGATGGGCGTGAGCCCGTCCTGGCTCGGCTGGGAGATGCCGGCGGCGACCTGGCCATAGAGGCCGGCGGCGCGCACCATGTAGAACTCGTCGAGGTTGGAGGCCGAGATCGACAGGAAGCGCAGCCGCTCCAGCAGCGGGTGGCGCGGGTTCTGCGCCTCCTCCATGACGCGGCGGTTGAACTGCAGCCAGGAGAGCTCGCGGTTGTAGAAGCGGGCAGGCCCGGTGGGGGGCGGTGGGGCGGCCGGAACCTCGGCGGCGGGTCCGCGTTCTTTCAGCCTCGTCTTGGGGGCGCTCATGAGTGGCCTGCAGGCAACGTGCGCGGTAACACCGCGACCTAGCACGAAAACGCTCCATCATGCAGCAGCAAGATGAATGTTTGGTGGCGGCGGGCCGCCGCTGTGGATGGCGCTACATCCTTGATTCGCAAAGGCCTTCACCTGCCGGAGGCCAGCACCTGGGCGGCCAGCGCGCGGGTCACCTTGCGGTGGGCGGCCATGGCGGCGCGGTCGATGGCGGCTACCACGGCGGCGGCTGCCTCCATCGATTGCTCCATGTGAAGGGCGATGTAGGCGATCACGTGCGGCTCCACGGCCAGCTGGCGGTCGGCGAAGTGCTTGACCAGCACACCCCTGAGCAGGGCCTCGTCCGGCGGGTCGATGACCGCCACGGGCAGCGCGCGCAGCCGCGAGCGCAGGTCGGGCAGGCGCACGTCGAGCTCGCCAGGGAGCACGCGCGAGGTCAACAGCATCGACCGCCTGTGCTCCCGCACCAGGTTCAGGAGATGGAAGAGGACGCGCTCGTTGCCGATGCCGGCGTGCAGGTCCTCCACGAGCACCGCGCCCTGCGTGGCGGCGACATGGCCCTCGCTCAGGGCCTTCGCCTCGAGGCGCGCCGCCCCCGAGCGCAGGCGCCAGACGTTGGCAAGGTGCGTCTTGCCGGCCCCCGGTGGCCCCACCACCACGACGCACGGTGAGGGCCAATCGGGCCAGCGGTCGATCACCTCGGCGGCCGCCTGGTTCGAGCGGCTGATCAGGAAGTCCTCCGCCCCCAGCGCCGGACGCTGCGCCAGGTCGAGGACGAGCTGGTGGCCCGCGCTCATGGACGGCCTTCGGAGCCGGACGGCGGCTCGCGCGCCGGCAGGGACGAGGCCGGGCCGCCCACGGCGTTGCCCTTGTAGAGGGGGCTGTCGAGGTAGAGCTTGAGGGCAAAGCGCACGAGCACGCCCACTGCTGCCGCCAACGGCACGGCTACCAGCGTGCCCACTATGCCGAAGAGGTAGCTGAACACGAACAGCGCGAAGATCATCCACACCGGATGCAGGCCCACCTTCTGCCCCACGAAGCGGGGCGACAGGAAGGCAGTGTCGACGGCGATGCCGCACACCAGCACGCCCACCGCCTTGAGCAGCGGCGTGGGGTCCGGCCACGACTGCACGATGGCGAGGCCGGAGGCGAAGATGAGCCCCGTCACCCAGCCGACGATGGGGATGAAGGCCAGGAGCCCGGTGGTGAGACCGACGAGCAGGCCGTAGTCGATGCCGGCCCAGCTCAAGCCGACGGCATAGA
Organism: Hyphomicrobiaceae bacterium; assembly: GCA_035652635.1. Taxonomy (GTDB): domain Bacteria; phylum Pseudomonadota; class Alphaproteobacteria; order Rhizobiales; family Hyphomicrobiaceae; genus AWTP1-13. Next base: position 5,941 of record DASRDL010000465.1, read on the forward strand.
ACAGACCGAGCATCAGGCAGATCGTGCCCTGGCCGCGGATGAAGGCGGCGACCGCGTCGTTGATGTCGCCGGCCAGCCGGCGGATGGTGGCGGCGTGATCGCGCGGCAGCGCCTCGTCGAGGCGGGCCAGGATCGGGTGCCAGTCGACCAGCAGGTAGAAGACGATCACCGGCGTGATGAGCAGGAGCGACACGAAGTTGACGAGCGCCAGGCCCCGGCTCCACACCGAGGCCATCAGCGAGGCCACCATCGGCGCCCAGTTCTGCGACAGGTCGGTGAGCGCGCGGTCGAGCGCCACCTGGAAGGAGGGAAAGCTCGGTCCCAGCCAGTCCTGGCCCAGGCGCTCGGCGAGCGCCTTGAAGCGCTCGGTCTCGGCAGGCAGCGCCGTCAACAGCTGCCGCACCTGGTTGGCCAGCACCGGCACCAGCACCACCAGTGCCAGCGCCAGCAGCACCGCGCCCACGCCGACGATGAGAATCGCCGCCCACAGCCGCTTCAGGCCAAGCCGCTCCAGGCGGTCGGCGATCGGGTTAAGGAAGTAGGCCGCGACGATGGCGGTCACGAACGGCAGCAGGATGTCGCTCAGGAGCGCGATGGCCGAGATCAGCACGACGAGGGCCGCCGCCCAGAACCACAGCTGCCGCTCGACGCGCATGAGCCCTCACCCCTGAGCCGCCCCGCGGAGGCAAGGCCGTCGGCCCCCGCGGCTCCCTGCGACCACAGCCTCCTACGCCGGACGGGCTGCCGCCTCCAAGGGGCTTGGAGGCGAACTCAACGCTTTCCCCACTCGCCCACAGGCCGCCGCCGGCGATGCCTCCATTTCCACTTGACGCAACCGGCATCATTCCCGCGAGCGCGCAGCGCGCCTGCGGGAAGGCCGACGCGCGGCCGTTTCGGTGCGGCCGCCTTCCGTCTCTGAGCTTCGCCGGGCGGACGTGACCATCGCCGCCGCATCATCCCCAGGACTGGTCGCCGTAGGCGCGCATGGAGGTGAGGCGCAGACGCTCGGCCAGGATTGCGGCAATCGACCGGTAGAGCCGGCCGGCGAAGGTCGGATCGGCGCTGGCGAGGTTGTCGACCGTGGCGGTGTCGATCACCCTCAGCGTGGTGGGCTCGTCGGCCACCACCCTGGCGCTGGTCGGCGTGCCGTCGACGAACGACATCTCGCCGAAGAACTCGCCCGGGCCGAGAGTGGCGAGCGGGATCATGGCGCCGCGGTCGTTGCGCTCGACGCGCACCGACCCGTCGTCGATGAGGAAGATGGCCGTGAGCGGCACGTTCTGGTCGAACACCAGCTGGTCGGCGGAATAGACCCGCACGGGCGCGGCCGCCAGCAGCGCGCTCTCCTCACCCGGCTTGAGGAAGGGAAGGAACCGCCAAGGTGTCGCCTCCGCCACGATCGTCAACTCCGTCAGCCGGCGTGAGCCGGATTGGGCTCCATACGTGGGTCAATTTGACCACGTCGGGTCGAGTGAGGCAACATCGGCCTCGCCGGGCGTGCGCCATGGGGCGGGGCGTTGCTTCGCCGCCGCGCGCCGCTTTCGAGACTGCCGACAACTGGTGGACGCGACGTGGAAGCTTCAGACGCCAAGCTGAGCCCGGAAGACCGGGCGCGCATCATGACCCAGTCCATGGCGCACTTCCGCAACCCCTCCGGGGCCGACCTCATCAAGCGCACGGAGAAATTCTACGAGTTCATCCAGAGCCGGGCAGCGAATGGCCTGTGGCCCTACTCGCGCGCGCTGGAGAAGCCCGCGGGGCCGCACACCACCGTCTCCGACACCAGGGCGGGCCCGAAGGAGGGCATCAACTTCGCCTCCCAGGATTATCTGGGCCTCTGCCGGCACCCGAAGATCGTCGAGGCGGGCGTCGAGGCCATGCGCGAGTTCGGCTCGCACAGTGCCGGCTCCGCCGCGCTCATGGGCAACACGCGCCTGTCGCTGGCGCTCGAGCGGGACCTGGGTGAGATGCTGTCCACGGAGCACGTGACGCTCTATCCCAGCGGCTGGGCCGCGGGCTACGGCGCCATTGCCGCCTTCGTGCGTCCGCGCGACTTCATCGTCATGGACTACCTGTGCCACGCCTGCCTGCAGCAGGGGGCGTCGGCG
>DASRDL010000466.1:0-2052 GCA_035652635.1 Hyphomicrobiaceae bacterium
TCACCGCCAGCAGCTTCAGCTTGTTCTCGGCCGCCAGCGCGGCAACCGAGCCAAGCGGCAGGGCCGCCATCTGCACGTCGCCGCGCAGCAGCGCCGTCACCGCCGCGGGCGAGCCGGGGAAGGGCAGGTGCACGATGTTGACGCCCGCCTTGATGGCGAGCGATGCCATGGCGAGATGGGAGAGCGAGCCCCGGCCGATCGAGCCGTAGGTGAACTTGTCGGGCTCGCGCTTCATGGCGGCGATCAGGCTCTCGACGCTGTCGGCCGCCACGGTCGGGCTCAGCACCAGCACGCTGGGCTGCGAGGCCAGCACCGTGACGGGCGCGATGTCCCTCTGCGTGTCGTAGGGCATCTTGGACGACAGCAGGTGGTTGATGACGAGCGGCCCGACGATGCTCACCCCCAGGGTGTGGCCGTCGGGCGCCGACTTGGCGGCAGCGGCCGTTCCGGTGTTGCCGCCGGCGCCGGCCCGGTTCTCCACCACGAAGGTGGCCGAGAGCCTCTGCTGCAGCGCCTCTCCGACGATCCTGGCCAGGGTGTCCGGCGTCGAACCGGCGGGGAAGGGCACGATGATGGTGACGTTCCGGGCCGGCCACTCCTGCGCCCGCGCCGGGCTCAGGCAGAGCCCCGCCAAGAGCAAACCGAGCAGAATCCGGCGCATGCCTCCCTCCCTAGACGACGGCTGCCCTCTGCGGGCGCGGCCTGCTCGCGCATTATGCTCGGTGCCGTCCCGCCGCCAAGCGGCAGCCCGCGCACCGGTCGACCGGCTCTGCCTCACACCACCGGCACGCCGGTCTGCTTGGCTTCGTCCTCGGGCTCCACGTGGATGAGCACCTGCGCCCCGTGCACGGCCTCCTTGAGCGCCGCCTCGATGCGGTCGCAGATGGCGTGCGAGGCGGCGACCGTCATCTCTCCCGGCACCACGAGGTGCAGCTCGATGAAGGTGACGCGGCCGGCCATGCGCGTCCTCACGTCGTGCGCCTCCATGGCGCCGTGCGCGTTCTCGGAGATGATCTGGCGGATGCGGCGGCCGACCTCGCCGGTCACCGCCTCGTCCATGAGGCCGCTCACCGACTGGCTGACGAGGCGCCAGCCCGCCCAGAGGATGTTGGCCGCCACCAGCGCGGCGAGCGCCGGGTCGAGCACCTGCCAGCCGGTGGCGGCCGCCAGCAGGAGGCCGGCGATCACGCCGACCGAGGTGGCGACGTCCGTCATGAGATGCCAGCCGTCGCCGACCAGGGCCGGCGAGCGCTGGCGCCGGCCCCAGCCGAGCAGGAAATAGGCCCAGCCGGCGTTGAGGGCGGTGGCAAGCCCGTTGACGGCGAGCCCCTGCAGGGGCTCGCGCAGCGCGCGGGGCGCGAGCAGGGCGTCGTAGGCCTCGCGCAGGATGAGCAGCGCGGCGACGACGATGAGCACGCCCTCGAGCACGGCCGAAAAGTACTCGGCCTTGTGGTGGCCGAACTGGTGGCGGCGGTCGGCCGGCTGGGCGGAGATGTGGACGGCGTAGAGCGCCACCAGCGCCGTGATCAGGTTGACGATGCTTTCGAGCGCGTCGGAGTAGAGCGCAACGCTGCCCGTCAACCAATAGGCCAGGTACTTGAGGCCGAGGACCAGCCCGGCCACGACGATCGAGCCCAGGGCCGCCAGCCTGGTCTTGTCGGATGCAACGGTGAGGTAAGCGAGCGACATGGCGCCTCGGAACCCGAGCGGAGCGTGCCCCGACATGGCACGGACCCGGAGGCAATGCCAGTCCATAGCTGCGGATATCCGGCTGTCCGCGCGCCCAGGGTGCCGGCATCCGGCGCGAGCCACACGTTTCTGCACGCGCAGGCTATCGCGGAGGCGGCGAATCTGATGCAAGGGCGTCGAACCCCGGCACCAGCCAAGCTGTTGCGCGTGCCGCGTGCCGACCGCGAGCGAGGCGCGCATGGCCAACTTCACGACCCACATCGGCGTAGGCACCATCGTCAGCGGCGCGCTGGCGACCGTCACCGTGGCGGCGGACCTCGTCGCCCCCGAGAACATCGTCGCCGTGACGCTGGCCGGCGTGCT
>DASRDL010000467.1:0-4796 GCA_035652635.1 Hyphomicrobiaceae bacterium
GGAGGCGCGCAAGATCCACTACGAGGAGGTGCCGCCACGCGGCATCTACGGCGAGGCCACCCCCGAGGAGGCGAAGGCGCTGAAGGAGGAGGGCATCGAGTTCTACCCGCTGCCGATCCTGCCCGAGGACCAGAACTGACCAGGGTGCGCGGCCGGATACGGCGCCTCGGTCGTTGTTTTCTCCCTGGCGGCGGCTCTGGCGCAGCACACCCTCGCCGCTGCGCCGGCCTCCTTCCGCCGCGCCCGCGCCCCTCTGCCGCCGATTCCTGACCGCCGTGACGCAACCCGACCCAGGGCTCGACCGTTAGCCTGGATAGGCCAACGGAGAGTGTCATGAGGCCCGACCACCGCGAGGAGAAGAAGGACAAGGCGCTCGACAAGTCGGTCGAGATGACGTTTCCGGCGAGCGACCCGGCCGCACTCGGCGGCGCCACGGGCACCGAGCCGCCACGCCGCCCGGTCGACCGCCAGGCGCCGCAGATCACCAAGGAGCAGATCGAGCAGGCGAGCAGCAGCGGGGACCACAGGCACCCGGAGGCCGGGGATGAGCCGGCAGCATGGGAGGCCTCGGCTCCGGGCGGAGACAGCGAGCCGGCCGATCAGCCCGACCGCGAGACGGTCGAGGTGCGGCAGGGCACGGGGCCGCGCGAGACGGTGTCGGTGCTGCTCGTTTCGATCCTGCTTGCGGCCTGCGCCGGGATCGTCCTCGTCGGCTATTTCCTCTGGTCCGGCGCCTGAGGTGCGGGCAACCGGCGGCGCAAGGGCCCGTTGGGGGGCCCGAGCGGCGGCCGGCCGCCTCTTCTCCTTACGCCGCAGCCTTCACCGGCTGGCCGTTGATGACGAGCTGGCCGCCCCGGACGGTCACAGGCACGGTCTGGCCATCCTTGATCTTGCCGGCCAGGATCTGCTCGGCCAGCGGGTCCTGCACGTGCTTCTGGATCACCCGCTTCAGCGGCCGCGCCCCGTAGGCCGGATCGTAGCCCTGGTTGGCGAGCCAGGTCCGGGCCCCATCGTCGAGCGCCAGCTTGAGCTTGCGGTCGGCGAGCAGCTTCTGCAGCCGCCCGATCTGGATGTCGACGATCGCCGCCATCTGCTCACGCTTGAGACGATGGAACAGGATGATCTCGTCGATGCGGTTGAGAAACTCCGGCCGGAACTTGGTCTTCATCTCGGCCATGACGTAGGGCCTGACCGCCTCCGTGTCCTCGCCCTCCTTCTGGTTGGCGAGAAACTCCGAGCCGATATTGGACGTCATGACGATCAGCGTGTTCTTGAAGTCGACCGTGCGGCCCTGGCCGTCGGTGAGGCGGCCGTCGTCGAGCACCTGCAGCAGCACGTTGAAGACGTCGGGGTGCGCCTTCTCGATCTCGTCGAACAGCACCACCTGATAGGGCCGCCGGCGCACGGCCTCCGTGAGCGCGCCGCCCTCCTCGTAGCCCACGTAGCCCGGCGGCGCGCCGATCAGGCGGGCGACCGAGTGCTTCTCCATGTACTCCGACATGTCGATGCGCACCATGGCCGCCTCGTCGTCGAACAGGAACGCGGCGAGCGCCTTGGTGAGCTCCGTCTTGCCGACGCCGGTGGGGCCCAGGAAGATGAACGAGCCGATCGGCCGGTTGGGGTCCTGCAGGCCGGCGCGGGCGCGCCTGACCGCGGTCGAGACCGCCTCCACCGCCTCGCGCTGGCCGACCACGCGCTTGGCCAGCTCCTGCTCCATGCGCAACAGCTTCTCGCGTTCGCCCTCCAGCATCTTGTCGACGGGGATGCCGGTCCAGCGCGACACGATCTGGGCGACGTGGTCCGGAGCCACGGCCTCCTCGACCATGGCGCCCTTGGCATCCTCGCCCTCGAGGGCCTTGAGCTTCTTCTCGAGCCCCGGGATGACGCCGTAGGCCAGCTCGCCGGCGCGCGTGAAGTCGCCCCTGCGCTGCGCCTGCGCCAGCTCGTTGCGGCGCTGATCGAGCTCGACCTTGAGCTTCTGGGCATCGCCCAGCTTGCTCTTTTCACCCTCCCAGCGGCGGGTGAGCTCGCGGCTCTTCTCCTCGAGATCGGCGATCGACTTGTCGAGGCGGGCGAGGCGGTCCTTGGACGCGGCATCGCTCTCCTTCCTCAGCGCCTCGCGCTCGATCTTCATCTGCATCAGGTCGCGGTCGATGGCATCGAGCTCCTCGGGCTTGGAGTCGATCTCCATCTTCAGCCGCGAGGCGGCCTCGTCGACGAGGTCGATGGCCTTGTCGGGCAGGAAGCGGTCGGAGATGTAGCGGTTGGAGAGCGTGGCGGCGGCAACCAGCGCCGAATCCGTTATGCGCACGCCGTGGTGCTGCTCGTATTTCTCCTTGAGCCCGCGCAGGATGGAGATGGTGTCCTCCACCGTGGGCTCGGACACGAACACCGGCTGGAAGCGCCGCGCCAGGGCGGCGTCCTTCTCGATGTGCTTGCGGTACTCGTCGAGGGTGGTGGCGCCGACGCAGTGCAATTCGCCGCGGGCGAGCGCCGGTTTGAGCAGGTTGCCCGCGTCCATGGCGCCCTCGGCCTTGCCGGCGCCGACGATGGTGTGCAACTCGTCGATGAACAGGACGATCTTGCCGCCCTCGGCCTGCACCTCGGACAGCACGGCCTTCAGCCGCTCCTCGAACTCGCCGCGGTACTTGGCGCCGGCGATCAGCGCGCCCATGTCGAGCGCCAGCAGCCGCTTGTCCTTGAGGCTCTCCGGCACGTCGCCCTTGACGATGCGCTGCGCCAGGCCCTCGGCGATGGCGGTTTTGCCGACGCCCGGCTCACCGATCAGCACGGGGTTGTTTTTCGTGCGCCGGGACAGCACCTGGATGGTGCGGCGGATCTCCTCGTCGCGGCCGATCACCGGATCGATCTTGCCCTCGGCCGCCAGGGCGGTCAGGTCGCGGGCATAGCGCTTCAAGGCGTCGTAGCCCTGCTCGGCTCCGGGGCTGTCGGCGGTGCGGCCCTTGCGGATGTCGTTGATGGCCGCATTGAGCGTGGTGGGGTTGACGCCGGCGTCCTTGAGCACGCGGGCAGCGTCGGACTGCTCGATGGCCAGCGCCAGCAGCAGGCGCTCGACGGTAACGAACTTGTCGCCGGCCTTCTCGGCCACCTTCTGGGCGGTGTCGAACACGCGCGCCAGCTCGGGTGCCAGGTAAATCTGGCCGGCCCCGCCGCCGGACACCTTGGGCCGCTTGGCGAGCAGGCGCTCCACCGCGGCCAGCGCCTCGCGCGGCTGGCCTCCCGCACGCTGAATGAGTCCGGCGGCCATGCCCTCCGGGTCGTCGAGCAGCACCTTGAGCAGGTGATCGGGGCCGAACTGCTGGTGGCCCTCGCGCAGCGCCAGACTCTGCGCTGACTGCACGAATCCCTTCGCGCGGTCGGTATATTTCTCGAAGTCCATGCATCCCTCCTCGGCACGGGAGCCAGCCCCAACCGGGCGCCGAGCTGCCGCCTTCTGACAGGATCGAAGCCGAAGCGGGCCTTGGAACCCACTTGCGCGGCATCCCTCGGCGTCGCCTCACGCCGCTGATATAGGGTGGCCGGCAGCCGGTAAAAAGAGGATGATCCAGATCAAACCTCCCGATCCTGGATGAGGGGCCATGCCGCCAACCGAAGGCCCGTGCGTGGGCGCGATCTACCGCTATCCGGTCAAGGGACTGACGCCCGAGCCGCTCGCGAAGGTGCAGCTGCAGCCCGGCGAAACCGTGCCCTTCGACCGGGCCTGGGCCATCGAGAACGGCCCCGGCCGGTTCGATCCGGCCAGCCCGCGCCACCTGCCCAAAGTCACGTTTCTCATGCTGATGCGCGACGAGCGGCTCGCCACCCTGCGCAGCTCCTTCGACGCGGCGTCCTCCACCCTCACCATCCGGCGCGACGGCAAGCAGGTGGCGCGCGGGGAGCTCGCCACCCGGCTCGGTCGCCAGCTCATCGAGCAGTTCTTCGCCGCCTACATGAAGGCCGAGCTGCGCGGGGCGCCGAAGATCGTGTCGGCGCCGGGCCACAGCTTCTCCGACGTGGCGGCGAAGTGCCTGCACATCGTGAATTTGGCGAGCGTGCGCGAGATCGAACGCACGCTGGGACGCACGGTGGATCCGCTGCGCTTCCGCGCCAATCTCTACCTCGACGGCCTCGCGCCGTGGGCGGAGAACGGCTGGATGGACAGGGAGCTCGGCATCGGCGACGTGCGGCTGTCGGTGTTCGCGCGCACTACGCGCTGCGAGGCCGTCAACGTCGACCCTGCGCGGGGGGTGCGCGACATGGGGCTCCCGGCGCACCTGCAGCGCACCTGGGGCCACCAGGACTTCGGCATCTACGCCAAAGTGACGGCCGGGGGCGAGATCGCGGTCGGTGCGCCGGTGACGGTGCCGGGCTAGAGCGAACGCCGCAGGCTGTTGCCGGTGGCGGCGTCGAACAGGTGGATGGCGTCGGCGTCCGCGGTCGCGGTCGCGCCGGCCTCGGACGCGGCGGCTGCGGCCACCGCCACGGCGAGCGGCGCCTCGCCCGAGGCGCCATGGAAGACGCGGGTGGCACCCAGCTCCTCGACGAACTCGCCCGTGAACGGGACGCCGCTCTCGCCGCCCGCTGCGAAACGGAGGTCCTCGGGCCTGATGCCCACCTCGACCTGCTGGCCGTCTGCAACCTGGAAGGTCTCCGGTGCGAAGGCGAGCCGTCCACCGCCCGTCTCCACCACGCCGGGTGCGACGACGCGGCCGGGCAGCAGATTCATGGCCGGCGAGCCGATGAAGGTGGCGACGAAGCGCGTCGCCGGGAAGCGGTAGACGTGGGTGGGCGCGCCC
>DASRDL010000468.1:0-3296 GCA_035652635.1 Hyphomicrobiaceae bacterium
GATCGACCGCAATTTCGGCAGGCTGGGCATAACGACTTCCTCCCGGTTGCAATGCATTTTGCGGCACTCTACGCACGGCCGCCCCGCCAAGCCAAGAGGCGAGCGGCCAAATCCCGTCGAGCGCGCATGGGAAGCAGCCCACACGCCCGGGTGCGGGCCGCAAATCAGGGCACGGCCTGTCGGCTGCTGCCTGTCCCCGTCAGCTCGATTGGCCGGCGTTGGGGAAAAACTGCTGCTCGCCGCCGATCTGGAACGACTTGATCGCCCCCTGCCCCTCGGGCGAGAGGATCCAGTCGATGAACGCCTGTCCCTCGGCCTGCTTCACCTTGGGGTGCTTGGCCGGGTTCACCAGGATGATGCCGTACTGGTTGAAGAGCTTCTTGTCGCCCTCGACGACAATTCTGTAGTCGCCGCGGTTCTTGAAGCTCGACCAGGTGGCGCGGTCGGTGAAGACGTAGGCACCCATGCCGACGCCGGTGTTGATGGTGGCGCCCATGCCGCTGCCGGCCTCGCGATACCAGCCCCCCGAGGCGGCCTTGGCGTCGACACCGGCCTCCTTCCACAGGCGCAGCTCGGCCTTGTGGGTGCCGCTGTCGTCGCCGCGCGACACGAACGGCGCCTTGGTGTCGGCGATCTTCCTGAAGGCCGCGACCACGTCCTTGGAGCCGGCGATCTGTGCGGGATCTTTGGCCGGGCCGATGACGACGAAGTCGTTGTACATGACGTCGAAGCGCTTAACGCCCCAGCCGGCGGCCACGAATTTCTCCTCCGAGGCCTTGTCGTGCACGAAGAGCACGTCGCCGTCGCCGTTCTGCGCGTTCTTGATGGCCTGCCCGGTGCCGACCGCCACCACCCGCACCTCGATGCCGGTCTTGGCCGTGAACTTGGGCAGCAGGTGCTTGAAAAGGCCGGAGTTCTCGGTGGAGGTGGTCGACTGCACGACGATGAACCTCGCGCCTTGCGCCTCGAGCTTGCCGATGTCCCGCAAGGGGAGACCGACAACGAGCGCCAGCATTATGCCGACGAGCAGGATCGTCTGCCTCAGTGGTCGCATGGAAGCCTCCCTTCGTCTTCTGGGGGTCTCGGGATCGACGCGATCGCGCGCCCTCCCACGCATTGCAGATCACGGCGAAAGACTGCTGCATCTGCGTGTCTCAGTCAATTTCTGCGATAGATTGCAGAGGATGGCACGCCTCCGCCCGCTCCGGCCCGTCCGATGATGACAAGGGGGTTCGGCTGGAGGGAAGATCGCGTTGGGAGCATCGCCAGCACGTGGGGAGGACACCTTGGGCCGCCGCATCATCGACATCTCCGTGCCGCTGCAGAGCGACATCGCCTCGGACCCGCCGGGCAACGAGCCCAGGATCACCTACATCGACCACAAGCAGAGCGCGGCGACGGTGTGCTCCTACTTCCCCGGCCTGACGCCGGCGGAGCTGCCCGACGGCGAAGGCTGGGCGGTGGAGCGCATCGACATCTCGACGCACAACGGCACCCATCTCGACGCGCCCTACCACTTCGCCTCCACCATGGACGGCGGCAAGCGGGCGCTCAGGATCGACGAGGTGCCGCTCGAGTGGTGCTTCCAGCCGGGCGTCAAGCTCGACTTCCGCCGCTTCCCCGACGGCTACGTCGCCACCGCGGCCGACGTCGAGGCGGAGCTCAAGCGCATCGGCCACGAGCTGAAGCCCCTCGACATCGTCCTCGTCAACACCGCGGCGGGCGTGCGCTACGGCGAGCCCGACTACGTGCCGACGGGCTGCGGCATGGGCCGTGAGGCCACGCTCTACCTCACCTCGCGCGGGGTCAGGGTCACGGGCACCGATGCCTGGTCGTGGGATGCGCCGTTCGTGCACACGGCCAAGAAATATGCCGAGACGAAGAACGCGAAGCTGATCTGGGAGGGCCACCGCGCCGGGCGCGAGATCGGCTACTGCCACATCGAGAAGCTGCACAACCTCGAGGCGTTGCCGCCCTCGGGCTTCATGGTGGCGTGCTTCCCCGTCAAGATCAAAGCCGCCTCGGCCGGCTGGACGCGGGCGGTGGCCATCATCGAGGAGTGAAGCGGGTTGCTGTCATCCCGGCCTCGGGCGTCAGCCCGAGAGCCGGGACCCAGGGTCACAACCTGTCCGGCGGTGTGTCTGCAGCCCTGGGTGCCGGAGATTTCGCTTCGCGAAATTCCGGCATGACAGCGCTTCGAGGGAGCGCTTGCAGCTCTGGGTGCCGGAGATTTCGCTTCGCGAAATTCCGGCATGACAACCTCCCTACTCCGTCTTGATGCCGCCGGCGGCGATGATGGGGGCCCAGCGATCGCGCTCCGCTTTCAGCACGGCGCGGAACGCCTCGGGCGTGTTGGCGACCGGCACCATGTACTGGGCCTCGAGCTTGCCGATCACGACCGGATCGGCCAGCGCGGCCACCACCTCCTTGTGGATCCTGGCGAGAACGGCGGCCGGCGTGGCCGACGGGGCGATGAGGCCGACCCAGGCATCGGCCTCCACGCCCGCCACGCCGGCCTCGCGCAGCGTCGGCAGCTGCGGCAGCAGCGCCGAGCGCTCGGGCGACGTCACCGCCAGCAGCTTCAGCTTGTTCTCGGCCGCCAGGGCCGCAACGGAGCCCAGCGGCAGGGCCGCCATCTGCACGTCGCCGCGCAGCAGCGCCGTCACCGCCGCCGGCGAGCCGGGGAAGGGCAGGTGCACGATGTTGACGCCCGCCTTGATGGCGAGCGAGGCCATGGCGAGATGCGAAAGCGAGCCCCGGCCGATCGAGCCATAGGTGAACTTGTCGGGCTCGCGCTTCATGGCGGCGATGAGACCCTCGACGCTGTCGGCCGCCACCGTGGGGCTCACCACCAGCACGCTCGGCTGGGAGGCCAGCACCGTGATGGGCGCGATGTCCTTCTCCGTGTCGTAGGGCATCTTGGACGACAGCAGGTGGTTGATGACGAGCGGCCCGACGATGCTCACCCCCAGGGTGTGGCCGTCGGGCGGCGCCTTGGCGGCCGCCGCCGTTCCCGTGTTGCCGCCGGCGCCGGCCCGGTTCTCGACCACGAAGGTGGCCGAGAGCCTCTGCTGCAGGGCGTCGGCGACGATCCTGGCGAGCGTGTCGGGCGTCGAGCCGGCGGGGAAGGGCACGATGATCGTGACGTTGCGGGCGGGCCATTCCTGCGCCCGCGCCGGACCCAGGCAAAGCGCCGCGATCAGCAAAGCAAGCAGGAACCGGCTCACGTCTTCCTCCTCCCTCCCGTCGTGCGGCCGCGCGCGTAAGCGGCCGGTCGGCGCATTATGCGCAAGGGC
>DASRDL010000469.1:0-2308 GCA_035652635.1 Hyphomicrobiaceae bacterium
CGACAAGCTGCGCGCCGACTTCATCAACGCCGGCGTCACCCAGTTCGGCTCCGGCTGGGCGTGGCTGGCCGTCAAGGGCGGCAAGCTCGAGGTGATGAAGACGCCCAACGGCGAGAACCCGCTGATGTCGGGTGCCACCCCCATCCTCGGCGTCGACGTGTGGGAGCACAGCTACTACATCGACTACCGCAACGCCCGGCCCAAGTACCTCGAAGCCTGGTTCGACAACCTGGTGAACTGGGAGTACGTCGAGGCGATGCTGGCCAAGGCCGGCTGAGGGCGGCTCGTTCGTCTATGCCGGCGGTGAGGCGACGGGACGGCTGCGCCCGGCACCCCACGCTCACCGCGGGGGACGGCTGCGCTTCGTCGACAGGGCGTGCCGCCAGGCCATCTCGAGCGTGGCGCGCAGATCGGCGGCATCGAGCTTGGCCAGCCTACCAGTGGTCCAGCCCTGCCGGCCCCAGGCATTCGGCACCGGCGCGAAGGCGTCGGGCAGCATCATGCACTTGAACTCCTGCTCGTCGGGCGTGAGCTTGAAGTTGGCGCTGCGGCCGTCGGCGGCGAGCGTGGCGTAGATGCGCGCCACCCGGAAGGCGGTCCGGTCGAAATGCGGCGCCTCGGTCGTGCCCTCCAGCGACAGGGCGATGCGGCGGAAGTCTCCGGCGGTCGCCATCCCGCAGCCTCCATCCTTGCTCACCGGTGAGCGGGTGTGGATGCCCCGGCCGGCCGCAGGGCCGCCTGGGGCACGGCGTAGGCCAAGAGCGACGGCCAGTGCCGCTCGATGTCGGCGACGAACAGCCCGCGCGTGATGCCGCAGGCGAGCTTGGCAGGCGCCTCGAGCGCTGCCACATCCTCTTGCGTCATGCCGCGCCGCTCCCATCTTCTTTCTGGGCGAGCCTACAGCACCGCCGGGCGGTGGACAGACGGGAACCGGGGTGCCCTCCCAGTCGGTCCGATCCTAGCGGATCGAGAAGCCAAGTCGAGCGGTCTGCCCGCGCTGGAATGGGCAGACCGCCTCCAAGAGCGAAGCACGGAGGCATGCGCACAGCCCTGGTGACCGGCACTTCGGCGGGGATCGGCCAGGCGACCGTGCTCGAGCTGGCGCGACGCGGCTGGCGCGTGTTCGCCACCATGCGCAACCTGGAGAAGCGCAAGCCCCTCGAGGCCCTGCTGGCCGAGACCGGTCTCGGCCAGAACGTTCAGCTGGCTCGGCTCGACGTGACGGATGCGGGCTCGATCGGCCCCGCGGTCGAGGCGATGCTGGGGGCCACCGGCGGGAGGCTCGATGCCGTCGTGCACAACGCCGGGGTCGCCGTCGGCGCCGCATTCGAGGACCTGGCGGAGGAGGAGGCGCGCCGGGTGATGGAGACCAACTTCTTCGGCGTGCTGGCGCTCACGCGGGCGCTGCTGCCGACCTTCCGCGCCCAGCGGCGCGGGCGCATCGCCATCGTCTCCAGCGACTCGGCCTTCTTCGGCCAGCCGGCCAACTCGATCTACTGCGCCTCCAAGTGGGCGATCGAAGGGTGGGCCGAGTCGGTCGCCTACGAGCTGGCGCCGTTCGGCATCGACATCGCCCTGATCGAGCCCGGCCCCTACCGCACCAGCATCTGGGAAAGCTCGGCGCGCACCGCGCCTGCGGAAAGCCCCTATGGCCACTGGCTGCAGCAGCTGTTCCAGCTGGTCGATGCACACGTGAGGGCGACCGCCCGCGACCCCGCGGAGGTCGCGCGCGTGATCGGCCGGGTGCTGGAGGCCCGCCGGCCGCGCTTCCGCAATCCCGTCGGCCGCATAGCCCGGCTCAACTGCTACCTGCGGGGCAAGATCCCCGTCCGCCTCGCGCGCTGGGGTACGCTGCGGTACTTGAACGTGCGCGCCTCCAAGGTGCGCTCGGGGTAGCCGCGATCATTGCGCCGTCTCGGGGCGGTCGGCCCTCGCCAGCAGCTCGACCAGCTCCTGCTCCAGCGCGCGCAGCTGCGGCGTCCACGGCGCCGCGTTGGAGGAAACGAGATTGGCCTGCGACTTGAGCAGAACGCCGTCGCTCAGGACCCGCAAGTCGTTGGCGCGCAGCGTGGCGCCGGTCGTGGTGATGTCGACGATCAGCTCGGCCAACTGTGCCGCCGGCGCTCCCTCGGTGGCACCGAGGCTCTCGACGATACGGTAGCCGCCCACGCCGTGCTGGGAGAAGAACCGCCAGGTCAGGTTGCGGTACTTGGTGGCCACGCGCACGCGCCGGCCGTGCCGGCGGTAGAACGCCATCGCCATCTCCTCCAGGTCCGACATGCGCCACACGTCGATCCAGCACGAGGGC
>DASRDL010000470.1:0-3906 GCA_035652635.1 Hyphomicrobiaceae bacterium
GAGCGCGGACCTCGCCCTGATGCGGCTGATGGACGAGGCGGCGGTGTCCTACCAGGCGGTGCTCACCAAGGCGGACAAGATCAAGCCGCCCCGGCTCGAGGAGGTTGTCGCCCACGTCGCAGGCGATCTCGCGACGCATCCGGCAGCCTTCGCGCGCGTGCTCGCCACCTCGGCCCAGTCCGGCCTCGGACTTGCCGAGCTCAGGGCGGAGCTTGCCGCCCTGCTGGCCGCGCACGGGGTCTCGTCCCGCCGCTCCTAGGCGCTCAGGCCGCCTTGACGCCCAGGTGCCGGAACATGTTGCGGCGGGCCTCGTCGTCCATGTCGGTCTTGAACTTGAACTTGTCCTTGACCGCAATGGCGCGCGCCGCCGCCGGGCGGGCCCCGATCTCGTCGACCAGGCGCTTGAGGTGCGGATACTTCGCCCACGCCTCCTCGCCCAGGACGAACGGCACCATGCGCGCCCAGCCCCACACGTCCATGTCGACGATGGAGTAGGCATCGCCCACCATGTAGCGGCGCTTGGCGAGGCGGCCGTCGAGGATGGTGTAGTGCCGGTCGGCCTCGAACTGGTAGCGATTGTGGGCGTAGGGCACCTTCTCGGGCGCGAAATGCCTGAAGTGCACGGCCTGGCCGGAGAACGGGCCGACGCCGGTGGCCACGAACATCAGCCACGAGAGCAGCTCGCCGCGCTGGGTCGGCTTGGGCAGGAACTTGCCGGTCTTCTCGGCGAGGTAGAGCAGGATGGCGTTGCTGTCGAACACCCCCACATCGCCGTCGACGATGGCCGGCACCTTGCCGTTGGGATTGACGGCGAGAAAATCGGGCTTGAACTGATCGCCCTTGCGCGTGTCGACCGCGATCGGCTCGTAGGCGAGGCCGGCCTCCTCCAGGAACAGGGCGACCTTGGTCGGGTTGGGCGAGCCGTTGAAGTAGAACTTGATCATGGATGCTTCCTCGCTGCAGGGCGGGCGTGGGCGGGATCGAATCTGCGCCTGCCTTCAGCGGCAGGCGCAGCTTTGTAGCGCCCGGGCGGCGGCGCCCGCAATCAAAGGCTGGTGAGCGGGCGGCCGGCCTGCGCGGCCGGATGCCCGCACCGCAGCTCCGCACGGCCGGCATGAGGCTCAGGCCGCCGGCGGCGCGCCGATCACGCCCCGCTCCCGCAGCGCGCCGATCTCCTCCTCTGCGAGGCCGATCTCTGCCAGCACTTGGGCCGTGTGCTCGCCGAGCCGAGGCGCGCCGTAGCGGACGATGGTGGGGGCTTCGAAGCGTGCCGCGGTTCGGGTCTGGCGCACGCGCCCGGCAACCGGGTGGTCGCTTTCGAGCAGGATGCCCGAGGCGGCGATCTGCGGATGGGCGATGATCTGGTCGCGGGTGAGCACCGGCGCGCACGGCACGCCCTCCGCCTCCATTCGCTCGAGCCACTCGGCCGTGGTGCGCGTCTCGAGCACCTCCTGCGTCATCTCCAGGCGGGCATCGATGTTCTGATCGCGCAACGCCGGCGTCTTGAAGCGCTCGTCCTCGAGCCACTCGGGTCGCCCCAGGGCGCGCGCCAGCGCCGCCCATTCCTTGTTGGTCATGACGGCGGCGGTCATGAAGCCGTCGCGGGTCTCGTAGATGAGGTCGATGAAGCTCGCTGCCTTGCGCATGGGGACCGTCTCGCCGACGTAGGTGTGCGCGCCCATGTCGGAGGCCCACAGGAACGCCAGCACCGCGTCGAGCATGGAGAGGCGCACGTGCTGGCCCTTGCCGGTCCGGAAGCGCCCCACCAGAGCGGCGGCGATCGCCTGCGCCGCCGTGACGGCCGTGAGCTTGTCGGGCAGCACCGTGCGGATGAGGCGCGGGCGGCGATCGTCGGCTCCGGCCTGCACGGTGGTGAGGCCCGAGAAGGCCTGCACCACGGGGTCGTAGGCCGGCTTGTGCGCGTAGGGACCCTTCTCGCCGAAACCGCTGATGGAGACGTAAACGATCTCGGGCGCCACGGCGCGGATGGCAGCCTCGTCGAGGCCCAGGCGCTCCACCACGCCGGGTCGGAAGTTCTGCACGAACACGTCGGCCGTCGCCGCCAGCCGCTTGACGAGGTCGACGCCGCGCGCGGTCTTCAGGTCGACGGCGATCGAGCGCTTGTTGCGGTTGAGGTTGAGGAACGAGGCCGAGAAGCCGTTGCGCCGATTGCCGTAGCTGCGCGTGTGATCGCCGCGCTGCGGCTCCTCCACCTTGATGACGTCGGCGCCCTGGTCGGCGAGGATCATGGTGGCCCACGGCCCCGACAGCATCGAGGTCAGATCGACGATGCGGATGCCCTGCAGCGGCGGGGCTGCGGTGGTGCCGTTCTTCATCGCCGGTTCACTCTCCGTTTTTGGCAGACGGGCCCCGAGCATAAGGCCTCTCCGCCCGCGCCGGAACCCCGCCTGCGATCACGCTCGCTTCACGGGTGCATGACGCCCCGGCTGCCAGGCTCCCATCCCGCGAGAGGGAGCGGCCCAGTGCTCTCGGCCTCGCGCGAACCAGCTGGAGACGAGTCATGCAACGCATCACGGTTCTGCTCCTGGCACTCCTGTTCGCGGCACCGAGCGCAGCGATGCCCGCGGATCCCATGGCCGACGATCCCAAGCAACCCTGCGGCGGCTACTACGCCTGCATCGAGAGGGGGGCCCGGGTGAAGGCACCCGAGCACGAGCTCATCATGCTCGACACCAGGGTCCCGCTCCGGCCCGCTCCGGCCGATTTGCCCTCCGCGGCCTCTCCTGCATCGAAGCCATAGGCGCATCGGGTCGATTCACCAGCGTGGGGGTGCACGCCATGGCCTCGTATGAACCGCTTGCACCCTCACGGGCCTCGGCTGCCACCGCTGCGCGGCTCGGCTGGCCGAGCCGGAGGGCGTGGCTGGCGTGGCTTCGCACATGGGCCACGACCTGCGCCGACTACTACCGCGCCGCCGCGCTCTACGAGCAGCTGAGCGCGCTGTCGGATGCGGAGCTCGCCCGCCACGGCCTCTGCCGCGAGAATTTGGCACGCGACATCTGCGCCGGCTGCGATCGCACCCTCCACCGCCGGTCGGCTTGAGCGGAGGGGCGACCCGGCGACGCGCGTCGGCGGGGCCACTAGGCGGAACGGTCGCGGGTTGGCACAATGCCGCCCAGGCGCTGTGGCGACGGCCGGCGCCGAGCGGAGCAGGAGGCCCATGACCAGCGCACCCGTTCTTCACGAGATCGACGCCCGCGGCGTCGCCACTGTGACGCTCAACCGGCCCGAGGTCGGCAATGCCTACAACGGCGAGCTGATCCAGGGCCTGCTCGACGCCATGGACACGCTGTCCAAGCGGCCCGAGCTGCGCGTGGTGCGGCTCGTGGGCAATGGCCGGCATTTCCAGGCCGGCGCCGACCTCACCTGGATCAACGCGGTGAGGCCCAAGTCGGTGGAGGAGAACGTGCGCGTGAGCCGGGCGACGGCGGAGGCCGTCGACCGTCTCAACCGCCTGCCGGTGCCCACCGTGGCGCTGGTGCAGGGCGGCTGCTTCGGCGGCGGCACCGGCATCGTCGCCGCCTGCGACGTGGTGATCGCCGCCGAGAATGCCATCTTCTCCATCTCCGAGGTGCGCTGGGGGCTGACGGCGGCCATCATCATTCCCCAGCTCAGCGATGCGATCTCGGTGCGCCAGCTGCGCCGCTACGCCTTGACGGGCGAGCGCTTCGGCGCCGCCGAGGCCATGCGCATCGGCCTCGCCCACCAGGTCGTGCCGCTCGACCGGCTGGCGGCGGCGGGCGAGGAGATGGTGGGCCGCCTGCTCGAGAACGGCCCCGTCGCCATGGCCGAGACCAAGGCCTGGGCGCTGAAAAGCGCCTGGGGCGGCTTCGATGCCGCCACGCTCGACAAGCTGGTCGAGAGCCACGCCGCCAAGCGCCGGAC
>DASRDL010000471.1:0-8439 GCA_035652635.1 Hyphomicrobiaceae bacterium
GCGTGATCGACCGACGTATAGAGGACGCCCTTGGCGTAGTCGGCCGGGAACGCGACCTTGTCACCCCCTGCGCGCACGGCGACGGTGAGCGAAATCGCCACCAGCGCAGCCAGAGCCGTCACATGGATCCCCTTCATGGTCTTTCCTCCCGCGCAAATGCGCCCGACACGATGCAGAGGTGAGACGATACCGGACGATCACGAATGCCCGGGATGCGGATCAACTTTGCGTGACGTAGCCCTCGGGAGGCCGCGCGTGCCGATGGCGGTGCGATCCGCGACAGGTCGGAATGCGCGGGGCATGCAGCCATGCGCTGCATTCGGGTGCTGAGCCGCCCGAAGCGCCCCTGATGCCTCCGGCGGCTGCAGCCGGGTCGGGACAGGCAGAAATTGCCGCAGCCGAATTTGACCTGGATCAAGCGGGACTCGCCACGTCGCCCCAAAAAATTTGCTTTCACGAGCAGCACGCTGCCGGTCGGCCGTGTGAGGACGCGCAACCGGTGGCAGCAGGGGGAGAACAACTGATGGCTTCGGCAGCCGCATCGCACGCAAACGATCACCCTCACGGGGCGCGCCGCTGGCTCATGTCCACCAACCACAAGGACATCGGCACGCTCTACCTGATGTTCGCGATGATGGGCGGGATCGTCGGCGGCTTCTTCTCGATCGGCATCAGGATGGAGCTGCAGGAGCCGGGCCTGCAGTATTTCTCCAACCCGCACATGTTCAACGTGTTCACCACGGCGCACGGCCTGATCATGGTGTTCTTCATGATCATGCCGTCGCTGTTCGGCGGGTTCGGCAACTGGTTCGTGCCGCTCATGATCGGGGCGCCGGACATGGCCTTCCCGCGCATGAACAACATCTCGTTCTGGCTGCTGCCGCCGGCGTTCCTGCTCCTGTTCCTGTCGCTGTTCGTGGAAGGGCCGGCGGGCGGAACCGGCGCCGGCATCGGCTGGACCGCCTACGCACCGCTCTCGACCCAAGGCCATCCGGGGCCGGCCGTCGACTTCGCCATCCTCGCCCTGCATCTCGCCGGCGCCTCGTCGATCCTGAGCTCGATCAATTTCATCACCACCATCTTCAACATGCGCGCGCCGGGCATGACGCTGCACAAGATGCCGCTGTTCGTGTGGTCGATCCTGGTCACGGCGTTCCTCCTGCTCCTGTCGCTGCCGGTGCTGGCGGGCGCCATCACCATGCTGCTGACCGACCGCAACTTCGGCACCACCTTCTTCACGTCGGCCGGCGGCGGCGACCCGCTCCTGTTCCAGCACCTGTTCTGGTTCTTCGGCCACCCCGAGGTCTACATCATCATCCTGCCGGGCTTCGGCGTGGTGAGCCAGGTGGTGTCCACCTTCTCCAGGAAGCCGGTGTTCGGCTACCTCGGCATGGCCTACGCCATGGTGGCCATCGGCTTCGTCGGCTTCATCGTCTGGGCCCACCACATGTACACGGCGGGCCTCGGCGTCGACGTGCAGGCCTACTTCCTGTTCGCCACCATGGTGATCGCGGTGCCGACGGGGGTGAAGATCTTCTCCTGGATCGCCACCATGTGGGGCGGCTCGATCCGCTTCACCACGCCGATGCTGTTCGCGCTGGGCTTCATCTTCCTGTTCACCATCGGCGGCGTCACCGGCGTGATGCTGTCCAACCCGGGTGTCGACCGCCTGCTGCACGACACCTACTACGTGGTGGCGCACTTCCACTACACGATGTCGATCGGCGCCCTCTTCACGCTGTTTGCCGGCTGGTACTACTGGTTCCCGAAGATCTCGGGGCGCATGTACTCGGAGGCCCTGGGCAAACTGCACTTCTGGCTGAGCTTCATCGGCGTCAACCTGACCTTCTTCCCGCAGCACTTCTCGGGCCTCGCCGGCATGCCGCGCCGCTATGCCGACTACCCGGACGCCTTCGCCTACTGGAACCGCATCTCCTCCATCGGCTCCTACATCACGGCGCTGGCGACCCTCGTCTTCTTCCTCGGCATCGCCTGGGCGTTCGCGCGCCGGGAGCAGGCGGCCGCCAATCCCTGGGGCGAGGGGGCGACCACGCTCGAATGGTCGCTGTCCTCGCCGCCGCCCTTCCACGCCTTCGAGACGCTGCCCAAGCTCGAAGCTCCCGCGGGGCATTAGCGGCGCCGCCCCTCCAGCGCACAACATTAACGCCCCGCTAATTCGGCCCGTGGCAGTTTATCGGCCGTGTTGGGGCGAGAGCCCTGTTGTGCGTCTGGTTCAGCGGGCTCATGTTCACACGGTTGCCCTCGCGTGCGTATGCGATGGTTTGCTTCGGGCTGGCGGGCGTGGCGATCCTCGGCGGATGCTCGCGCTCGGAGCCGGTGCCGCGCGCGTCCCTCGACCGTCGCTGGGGCACCACAGCCAGCCCACGGGTGGTGGCGCCCGGCCAGCCGATCCCCAAGGGCGGCGGCATCTACAAGGTGGGCGAGCCCTATCAGGTCGACGGCCGCTGGCACACCCCGCAGGAGGACCCAGGCTACGACCGCCGCGGCATCGCTTCCTACTACGCCGACGACTTTCACGGCCGGCGCACCGCCAACGGCGAGGTGTTCGACATGTGGTCGCTGTCGGCCGCGCATCCGACCCTGCCGCTGCCGTCGCTCGTCTACGTCACCAACCTGGAGAACGGACGCACGCTGCTGCTGCGGGTCAACGACCGCGGGCCCTATGTCAACGATCGCGTGATCGACGTGTCCCGTGCCGCCGCCCGCTATTTGGGCTTCGAGGCCCGCGGCACCGCGCCGGTGCGCGTGCGCTACGCCGGCCCCGCCCCGCTGTCGGGGGACGACCGCTACGAGCAGCGCTTCCTCGCCTCCCAGCCGTGGTTCCGCGTGGCGCTGTCTCATCCACCCGTCTATTCGGCGGCCCGCTGAAGCGGCTTTTGCGGCGTTGACTTCACCCACGGCCTGACCCGATAGTCCGGGGAGGTTCCCGAGCAACCTCCTCGAGTCGCGGCCAATGCGCGTGTCCGTCAAAGCTCAGCCGTGGCGGTCGCTCCTGCGCGGCCTCGTCGCTCTCCTGGCAGCGTTCGGGCTGATTGCAGGCGCGGCCCAGCCGTTGCGCGCGCAGGCCACGGGCGAGGCCGTCGTCAAGGCGCCCCACGCCATCCTGATGGATGCCGAGAGCGGCGCCATCATGTTCCAGCGCGGCGCCGACGACCTCATCCACCCCGCCAGCATGAGCAAGCTCATGCTGCTGGCCGTGGTGTTCAAGGCGATCAAGGAGGGCCAGGTCAAGCTCACGGACGAGTTTTTCATGAGCGAGTACGCCTGGCGCAAGGGCGGGGCACCCTCCGGCACGTCGGCGATGATGGTCCCGGTCGGCAAGAAGGCGACGGTGGATGAGCTCATCCGCGGCATCATCGTCCAGTCGGGCAACGACGCCGCGATCTCGATTGCCGAGAACATGGCCGGCAACGAGCCGTTGTTCGCCAAGCGCATGACGGACGAGGCACGCGCCCTGGGTCTCAAGAAGTCGACCTTCAAGAATGCCACGGGGCTGCCCGATCCCGGCCACCAGATGACGGCGCGTGAGCTGGCCCTGCTGGCCCGGCACATCATCCGCACCTACCCGGACTTCTACGAGCTGTTCGCGCTCAAGGAGTTCAATTACCTCAAGCACAAGTTCGTCAACCGCAACCCGCTGCTCAACCTGGTGCCTGGCGTCGACGGCCTCAAGACCGGCTTCCACAAGGAGGCAGGCTACGGCATGGTCGCCTCCGCCAAGCAGGACGGGCGGCGCCTGATCGCCGTCGTCACCGGGCTCTCGACCGCAGACGAGCGCCGCGACGACGCCAAGCGCCTGCTGGAGTGGGGCTTCCGCAACTTCTCGGAGGCCAAGCTCTACGACGCCGGCGAGATCGTCGGCCACGCCCGCGTGTGGGGCGGGGAGCGCATGTACGTTCCTCTTACCGGCGACGGCCAGATCGACGTGTGGCTGCCGCGCAATCCCACCGCCCAGAAGCTGCGCGCCCACATCGTCTACCAGTGGCCGCTGAAACCGCCCGTCAAGAAGGGCGACCAGGTCGCGACCCTGCGCGTGACCACGGCCTCGGACTCGGTGAACGAGGTGCCGCTCTACGCAGCCGAGGACGTGGAGCGTGCCGGACCCATGCGGCGCGGGCTCGACTCGCTCCTGTGTCTGGCCACAAGGTGGCTGCCCTAACGCAGTAGGAGAAGGAGCCGCGGTCCTGCTGCCGGTCGCAGCGGACCGCCCCGAGCCATGGCACCGGCACGGTTCATCACCTTCGAGGGCGGCGAGGGCTCGGGCAAGTCCACGCAGGCCCGGCTGCTGGCCGACCGGCTGCAGGCCGCCGGCGTCGCCGTGGTCGTCACGCGGGAGCCGGGCGGCTCGCCGTTCGCCGAGCAGGTGCGGGCACTCATCCTCGACCCGGCCACGGCGCCCCATTCGGCGCTGTCGGAGGCGCTCCTGTTCTATGCCGCCCGGGCCGACCACCTCGACAGGACGATACGCCCCGCCCTCGGATCGGGCCGCTGGGTGATCTGCGACCGCTTCTCCGATTCCACCCGCGTCTACCAGAGCGTCGCGGGCGGCCTCGACGCGGCGACCATAGAGGCCCTGGAGCAACTCGTCGTGGCACCGACCGCGCCCGACCTCACTTTCATCCTCGACCTCGCGCCCGAGGCCGGGCTCGCCCGCGCCGCCGTCCGGCGCCAGGCGGGGGCGCCGACCGACGCCTACGAGACCCGCGGCCTCGCCTTCCACGAGCGGCTGCGGTCGGGCTATCAGGCGATTGCCGCCGCCGAGCCGGGGCGCTGTGTCCTGCTCGACGGCGCCTTGCCCATCGGCCGGCTCGCCGAGCTGGTGTGGGCCGAGGTGACGCAACGGCTTCTGCAGGGTGGAGCGTAATGGCTCGCGCACCCGCAGTGCAGGAGGTGGACGACCTGCCGGAGGCCGACCGGCTCGACGGCTTTCCCCACCCGCGCGAGACGCGTGCGCTCTTTGGCCACGAGGCGGCCGAGGCGGAGCTGGCGCAGGCCTTCGCCGGCGGGCGCCTACACCATGCCTGGCTGATTACGGGGCCCACGGGTATCGGCAAGGCGACGCTCGCCTACCGGCTGGCGGGCCACGTACTGGCGGCGCCGGCCGAGCGGGATGCGTCGGGGCAGAGCCTGCAGATTCCCGAGCAGTCGTCGGCGGCGCGCCAGGTTCGCGCGCGCTCGCACCCGGGCCTCCTGGTGCTGCACAGGCCCTACGACGTGCGCGCCAAGCGCTTCTCGGCCAGCATTCCGGTCGACGAGGTGCGCCGGCTCAGGGCGTTCCTGGGGCTGACGGCGGGAGAGGACGCCTGGCGCGTGGTGATCGTCGACAGTGCCGACGAGCTCAACATCAATGCCGCCAACGCGCTCCTCAAATCGCTGGAGGAGCCGCCGGCGCGCGGCCTGTTCCTGCTCATCACTGCGGAGCCCAGCCGGCTGCTTGCCACCATCCGCTCGCGTTGCCGCCGGCTCGATCTGAAGCCGCTCGGCCACGAGGCACTGCGGCTCGCCTGCGCGCAGGCGCTCGCCGCAGCCGGGGCCGACATGCCGGACCCGTCGCAGTGGCCTCTGCTCGAGCGGCTGGCCGAGGGCAGCGTGCGGCGGGCGCTGCAACTCGCGGCCGGCGGCGGCGTCGACCTTTACGAGCGCGTCGCTGCGCATTTCGCCAAGCTGCCCGCGCTCGACTGGCAGGCTGCGCATGCGCTGGCCGACCAGCTCGCGACCTCGGCCCAGGAACAGCGCTACGAGGCTTTCCTCGACCTGCTGCTCGACCAGATGGCGCGCCTGGTGCGGGCGCGCGCAACCGGCCAAGGCGACGAGGCCGACCTCGCTCTGGCCGGGCGCTTGATCCAAGAGGAGAGACTTCCCGCCTGGGCGGCGGCGTGGGAGGAGATCGTGCGCGAGCGCGCCGACACGGCTCTCCTCAACCTCGACCGGAAAGCGCTCGTCACGGGTGTCTTCGCCCGACTGGAGGCGCTGGCGCGCCGCTGACGCCCGCCCACATTGCCGGTGGCAATCGCCGTCGTTTCGTGATAGCTCACCGCCGATGATCGACGACGCCCGCATCCCGCTGACTGTTGCCGCCGGCCGCACCGCCCGGACCGGCGTCCGAATGCGTTGACCCCGGCGTTCCCTGGGAACGCGCGAGTTTTGCCAGCAGATCAGCCACTTGCATGGGGTCCGCAGCCATGAGCGGGCAGCAGAAATTCTACATCACCACGCCGATCTTCTATCCCAACGGCGCTCCCCACATCGGCCACGCCTATACGGCGCTCGCCACCGACGCCATCGCGCGCTTCGAGCGCCTCGACGGCAAGGACGTGTTCTTCCTCACGGGCACCGACGAGCACGGGCTCAAGATGAAGCAGACGGCCATTGCCGAGGGACTGACGCCGCAGGCGCTCGCCGACCGCAACTCGCAGCGCTTCCGCGACATGGTCGCCGTGCTCGGGTGCTCCAACGACGACTTCATCCGCACCACCGAGCCGCGCCACCACCGGGCGTCGGAAGAGATATGGCGGCGCATGGAGAAGGCCGGCGACATCTACCTCGGCAAGTATGCCGGCTGGTACTCGGTGCGCCAGGAGGCCTACTTCGACGAGAGCGAGACCACGGTCGGATCGGACGGCGTGCGCCGCGAGCCGCTGGGCTCGCCCGTGGAGTGGACGGAGGAGGAGACCTACTTCTTCCGCCTGTCCGCCTTCCAGGACCGCCTGCTCGCCCACTACGCGGCGAACCCCGACTTCATCCTGCCGCCCGAGCGGAGGAACGAGGTGGTGAGCTTCGTCAAGGCCGGCCTGCAGGACCTCTCCGTGTCCCGTACCTCGCTCGATTGGGGCATCAAGGTGCCGGGCCAGGACCCGTCCGGCAACACACCGGCACACGTCATGTACGTGTGGGTCGATGCGCTGACCAACTACATCACCGCAGCCGGTTTCCCGGACGAGGCGTCCCCGCGCTGGCGCTACTGGCCGGCGGACGTGCACGTCATCGGCAAGGACATCGTGCGGTTCCACGCCGTGTACTGGCCGGCGTTCCTGATGTCGGCCGGCATCGCCGTGCCGCGGCGCGTGTTCGCGCACGGCTTCCTCTACAACCGCGGTGAGAAGATGTCGAAGTCGGTCGGCAACGTGGTCGACCCGTTCGACCTGGTGAAGGGCTACGGCGCCGACCAGGTGCGCTACTTCTTCCTGCGCGAGGCGGCGTTCGGCCAGGACGGCAGCTACAGCCACGAGGCGATCGTCAACCGCATCAACGCGGACCTGGCGAACGACCTCGGCAACTTGGCGCAGCGCTCGCTGTCGATGATCTACAGGAACTGCGAGGGCCGTATCCCGACGCCGGCGGCGCTGACGCCGGCCGACGAGGCGATCCTGCGGGCGGCCGACGCGCTCTATGGCATCGCCCGTGAGGCCATGGACCGGCAGGGCATCAAGCACTACCTCGACGCCGTCTGGACGGTGGTGGCGGACGCCAACCGCTATTTCGCCGGCGAGGAGCCGTGGGCCAAGCGCAAGGACGCGCCCGAGCGCATGGCGACGATCCTCTACGTCGCGGCCGAGGTGGTGCGACAGGTGGCGATTCTGGCGGCGCCGGTCACGCCGGCGGCGGCCGGGAAGCTGCTCGATCTGCTGGGCCAACCGGCGGAGCGGCGCAGCTTCAAGGCCCTCGGCGCGGCGGGGCGGCTCGTCCCCGGCACGGCAATCCCGGCGCCCACGGGCATTTTCCCGCGCTATGTCGAGCCCGACGCCGCGCCGGAGCCGCCGAGGAAGGGCAAGCCGCCGAAGGGTAAGGCGTGACGAAATCCCCTCTCCCCGCCTTTGCGGGGAGAGGGTTAGGGTGAGGGGCAGAAGCAAGCGCAACGTGCGTGGCTGCCTCTCACCCCGACCCTCTCCCCATCGTCAGGGGCATGGGGGAAGGGGGACCATTGAAGCTCATGCTGGTCGATCACCACTGCCACCTCGACGTCCCCGCTTTTGCCGCCGACCTCGACGGCGTGATCGAGCGTGCGCACGGGGCAGGGGTGGGCATCATGGTGTCCATCTCCATGCACATGCGCCGGCTCGGCGAGACGCTGAGGATCGCCGAGGCCCATGAGGGCGTGTTCTCCTCGGTCGGCACCCATCCCCACTACGCCCACACCGAGCTCGACATTCCGGTCGAGGAGATGGTGCGCCTGTCGCGGCATCCGAAGGTGGTGGCGATCGGCGAGGCCGGTCTCGACTACTTCTACGACAAGAGCCCGCGCGAGGCGCAGATGGAAGGCTTCCGGCGCCACATCGCCGCCGCCCAGGAGACGGGGTTGCCGCTCGTCATCCACACCCGCGATGCCGACGAGGATACCGCCGCCGTGCTCGAGGAGGAGATGGCGAGGAAGCCCTTCAAGGCGGTCCTGCACTGCTTCACCGGAGGGGCCGATCTCGC
>DASRDL010000472.1:0-4171 GCA_035652635.1 Hyphomicrobiaceae bacterium
CTTAAAGATGGGTGCGCGATCCCGCCGCGCAACACTGGGGGTCCGCGGAGCGGGAGCGCACGTTCCGGGGGGCGCGTCCGACGGCCCGGCGGCGCGCCGCGCTTGCCGTCCGCCCCCTGCACGCGCTAGGGGAGCACCAGTGGGAGACGGGGGAGCCGCGGACATCGGCCGGCTGTGATGCAGGAAAGCACGCGATCAGACCTCGACGGGGGCGCGAGTGCCGCCGCGCGCAGCCAAGCCCCTGCACCGTCGGGGCTGGCCGGCCGGCTCACCATCCGCAGCTACGACTCCATCGCCGCGATCCCCCGCACCGACTGGGAGCGGCTGCTGCCGGGCGAGCCCGAGAGCTGGGACTTCTACACCGCAGTCGAGACCGTGCCGCCGCCGGGCTTCAAGCTCGCCGCCATCGCCGCCCTCGACGGGGAGAGGATCGTCGCCGCCGCGCCCCTGTTCCGCGTCGCCTATCGCATCGACACGCCGCTGCAGGGGCGCCTGCGCGCCGTGGGCGATTGGGTCCACGCCCGGGCCCCGCGGCTGGTGAGCTTCCCCGTGATCGGCATCGGCTCGCCCATGTCGGACAACTGCGCGCTGGGCTTCGCACCCGAGCTCTCGGACGCCGACTGCGTCCACGCCTTCGAGGGCCTACTCATGCACCTCTCCCAGCTCGCCCGCACCGAGAAGAGCGCGCTTCTTGCCGTCAAGAGCCTCGACCGCTCGGCCGAGCAGCTCGCGCCGGCGCTGGCGCGGCAGGGCTACAAGTGCGTCACGAGCGTGCCGCTCGCCATGCTCGACCTGCCCTACCGCAGCCTCGACCACTATCTCGACTCGCTGCCTGAGAAGACCGGCTCCTACTTCAAGCGCAAGATGCGCAGCGCCAAGAAGGTGCGGATCGAGTACCGCAGCTCGATCGCCGGCCTCGAGGACAGGATCGCCCGGCTGTTCGATGCCACGCTGGCCCAGAGCAAGGTCGACTACGGCGACTTCGAGAAGCTCGACCCGCAGTATTTTCCCCGCGTCGTGCACGGCATGGGCGACAAGGCGCAGCTGATGCTGTGCTGGCAGGGCGAGGAGCTGCTGAGCTTTCAGCTCTTTCTGGTCGGCCGCGACCGCGTGCTCGCCAAGCAGATCGGCATGAAGTACCCCGAGGCGCGCGAGCTCAACCTCTACTTCGTCAACTGGCTGAAGCTCATCGAGTTCGCCATCGACCACCGCATCCCGAGCGTCGAGATGGGTGCCACCACCTACGCCACCAAGCTCCTGTTCGGCGGCTACCTGGAGCGGCGCTGGCTGCATTTCCGCTTCCGTGGTGGTTTGTGGAACCGGGCGCTCGATCCCGTCGCCCGCTTCTTCGACTTCGAGCGCAACGATCCCGAGCTCGCCAAGCTCGACCCCGCCGCCAAGGCCTTCATGGGTCCGCGCCTGTCCAGGCTGGCGCAGCGGCAGCCGGGCCAGCCCGGGGCACCGACGACCGCTCATCGACCGTGATGGAGTTCAATTATGCAATATTCGGTTTCGATCGATGTTCCGCAGCTCGAGGAGGGCCTGCGCTTCTACCGCGACGGATTGGGACTGCGCGAGGTCGCCCGGCCGATCGCGACCTACGTCGTGCTCGAATGTGGCAAGTCCCGGATCGGATTGATCGAGAAGTCCGCCGGAACCAAGCCGGCCAAGGACTGCAGCGATGTGCGCCGGTACGACCGGCATTGGACACCGGTGCACATCGATTTCCACGTCGACGACCTTGCAGCGTTTCTCGCCAAGGCGGTGCGTGCCGGTGCCAAATGCGAGCAGAAGTTCGAAGGCGGCGCACATCCGCCCATCGCCTTCTGCAGCGACCCCTTCGGCAACGGCTTCTGCATCATAGGAGCCACGGCGGGGACGTAGCCGGGAGCCGGGTCGCCGACCGGCTGCGTTCGATCACACGACACCCTTCTCGCGCAGGCGCCTGGCGTCTGCCGGCGTGACGCCGCACAGCTCGCCCAGCAGCGCCTCGGTGTGTTCACCCAGCAGCGGTGGGCGGCTCACCTCGGGCGGCGAATCCGACAGCTTCACGGGGCAGCCCACTGTCTGGTAGGTGCCGCGCGTGGGATAGTCGATGTCGACGATCATCTCGCGTGCCTTCAGGTGCGGGTCTGCCAGCACCTCGCCGGTGTCCTGGCAGGCGCCGCACGGCACGCCGGCATCCCCCATCAGGCGCATCACCTCGTGCTTCGTGCGCCGGCGCGTCCAGGCCTCGATGATGGCGTCGAGCGCCTTGCGGTTCTCCCAGCGCGCCTCCAGCGTCTTGAAGCGAGGGTCCTCCTCGAGCTCCGGCTGACCCATGACCCCCACCAGGGCGGGCCACATCTGCGGTTGGGCATAAATGAAGACGTAGTCGTTGGGGCCGCCGGGGGCGCAGGCGTAGGTCGTGCCCGGCACGTTGCGTCCGAGCTGGTTGCCGGTGCGCGGGGGCGGGTGGCCGAAGCGCTGGTGGTCGCGCAGGCTGACGCGGCAGATGTTGACCACCGAGTCCTGCATCGACACCTCCACGTGCTGGCCGCGCCCCGTGGAGTGGCGCTGCTGCAGAGCGGCCAGGATGCCGATGGTCATGTGCATGCCGGTGCCGGAATCGCCGATCGAGGGCCACACGTAGGTGGGCGGACCGTCCGGGAAGCCGGTGACGCACATGGCCCCGCCCATGGCCTGGGCGATCGGCTCGAAGCTCTTGAAGCCGCTGTAGGGCCCGTAGGTGCCGAAACCCTTGATGGTGGCGTAGATGAGCCGCGGGTTGAGCTTGGAGAGCTCGGCGTAGCCCAGCCCCAGCCGGTCGAGCGCGCCGGGCCCGAAATTCTCGACCAGCACGTCGGACTTGGCGATCACCTGCCGGAACAGCGCCTTGCCCTCTTCGGTCTTGAGATTGAGGGTGAGACTCTTCTTGCTGGCGTTGAGCACGAGGAAGAACAGGCTGTCGCTGTCGGCCTTGTCGCGCATGTTGGTGCGGGCGACGTCACCGCCCTTGGGCTCCTCCAGCTTGATCACGTCGGCGCCGAGGAAGGCCAACATCTGCGTGCAGGCGGGCCCCGCCTGGTTGTGCGTCATGTCGATGACGCGGATGCCTGACAAGGCTTTGGACATGCTCGGCTCTCCCGATTGGTGGCGGCCTCAGATTGGCAGCGGCGGCGGATCTTCACGTATGACGAGCTCGGCCAGCCGATTGTCGACGGCGGTCTCGTAGGGCGTCCCGGCCGTCACGAAGCCGCCGGAGACCAGGCCGGCGCGCAGCCGCTCGTAGCCCGACCGCGGCAGACGCGGATCGCGGCCCCATACGCGGAGCGCCTTGTAGCGGTCGAGCGCGCGGGCGAGCCGGGGTTGCGGCACGTCCGGAAAGTAGCCGGCGATGGCGGCGGCGAGCCTGGCGCCATCGACCGCATGCACCCACTTCAGGGTGCGATAGATGGCGCGCACGAGCCCCAGGCATTCCTCGCGACGGTCCGCCAGCAGCGCCCGGCGCGCGTAGAATGTCGTGTACGACGTGGGCCCGCGCTCGGCTGCCGCGTACCAGATGTGGGCGTCCCCCTGCTCGAGCAGCTCCTCCACGAACGGCTGGAAGGCCTGCACGACGTCGATCTCGCCGCGCTTGAGGCCGGCGCAGTTTTCCGCCATCGACCGGCCGGCGATGCGATCGAGCCTCGAGGGGTCGAGCCCGGCGCGCCGCATATCCTCCTGCAGGCACAGCCACGGCGTCGGCACCTCGCTGACCGTCGCCACGCGGCACCCCATCAGGTCCTTGAACGCGAAGCGCGGCATCTCCCTGCGCCCGACGAGAAAGAAGGGATCGCGGGTCGCCACCTCGCAAAAGCACACGAGGTCGCAGGCGGGATCGGCCTCGTAGGTGTGCATGACGCGCATCGGGCCGCCCCAGGCCACGTCGGCCCGGCCGCTGCCGAGCCCACGCGCGGCCTCCGCGGGTCTGGGAGCGGTGACGAGCCGCGCATCGAGACCCTCGCGGGCGAAGGCGCCGAGCGCGAACGCGGCGTAGAAGGGAGCGTAAAAGACCGCACGCAGCGTTTCCTGCAGCACGATCGGCATCGACGCCTCCAGCTCCTTGTGCCGCCTCCCGCTGCGCCGGTGAGGTCAGTTCAGCGGCCCGCCGGCAATCTGCGTGCGGCGCATGACGCGGCGGAAGGGGCCG
>DASRDL010000473.1:0-3848 GCA_035652635.1 Hyphomicrobiaceae bacterium
AGCTCGAGGAGGAGGCGACCGAGTTCCGCGATTTCCTGGAGCGGCTGCGCGCCGCCAAGGACCGGGCCGAGTTCGACGAGTTCATGCGCGAGCGCCGCAACCGCCAGGCCGGCTCCGGCTCGAGCACCGAGCCCGGTTCTCAGCCGCAAGCGTGAAATGATTGTCGTTCCGGCCTCGGGCATGAGCCCGGGCGCCGGAACCAGCCGGAATTCGCGGCCGCGTCGATCCCGGAGTTTCGCTCACGCGAGACTCCGGGATTGCAGTTTGGGCTATTGCCGCTGCGTCAGCACACGCCGGCCGAAGGTGGCCTGGCCGCCGCGCGAGGCCCCCAGGTCGATCAGGGTGGCGAGATCGATTGCCTCGCCCCTGAACTCCTGCGCCCACATGAGCCGGGCGGTTTGCGCGCCGGGCCGCAGCCGCATGGGCGGCGCGGAGCCCTGCTGGTCCAGCATCTCCAGCACCTTGGCGAGGTCGGGCGGCACCAGGCGTGCCAGCGCCGGGTCGTCGGCGCTGGCCGTGGCGGTGAGGAAAGGCGCGATCGGGAACGGCCTGTAGGACAGCTCCTCCGGGTGCTCCTCATCGTAGGCCGGTGCCGGCACGAACGTCTGCCTGCCGGATCGCACATCGAGTGCGATGCGATCGAGCGCGTCGGCGGCATTGGGGTCGGCCGCGGTGATGCGCATCTCGCCCCAGCCCTGCGCACCGACCGGCCGCCGCGCCCGGCTCGCCGGCGTCGGCGGCACAATGAGGCGCGGAGGCTCGGCGGAGAGCGCCGCCAGCCGCGCGCGATCGCTGTCGCTCGGTTGCGTTCCCATCGTTGCCGGCCGCTCCACCGGCCGCGGCGGCGCCAGCAGACGCGGCAGGGGCGGCGCCAGCGACGCCACCTGGAACGGCGCCTTGGGCCTGGTCCGCAGCGCGTGCAGCTCGGCGATCTGGATGGCGGCCTCCGAGTCGACCGCACGCGCGCGGCGCACGTCCTCCGGAGTGAGCGGATTGCCGTCGTCGGGAATGTGCTTGGTGTGACCGCTTGGGAACAGGAGGGCCAGCTCCTGGCGCGGCAGCCGCGGCCAGGCGCGCACGCGGTCGGTATCTATGTGCACGAACGGCGTCGCCGAGGTCGGATAGTACCCGACCCCGCCGCGCTCGCGGAGCAGCGCCGAATAGCGCAGCTTCCTCACCGGCACGTCGGGGAACTGCACGTCCATGGCCTTGCCGAGGATGTGCCGGCTCTGGCTCGCCTGGCCGCCGACCGTCCGGCGCAGCATGTCGTTGGTGCCGCGCGAGCGGTAGCCCGAGATGATGTGGATCGGCTCGGCGGAGCCCAGCTCGTTGTGGATCTCCCAGACGAGATCGATGAGATCGGGATCCATCTCCGTCTGCTCGTCTGCACGCCAGTCGCGCAGGATCCAGTTGATCTTCTCCATCGCCGCGGGGATGTGCTTGCCGTCCTTCATGTACTGGACGGTCAGCGTCTCCTTGGTGTTGACGCTGTAGAAGGCAATGGTGCGGTCGCGCGTGGCGTTGGCAGTGATGCGGTCGGCACAGGTGACGAGCGCCAACAGGGCGAGCGCAATAGAGCAGACCAATCCCCGAGCGCGTGCTGGCAAACCCCTCGTCCCTCATTCTCGCCGCCGGACCGGAGCGCCAGAAGTGGCGCGCCCCCTGCCAGCCTGCAGCCTCGTCGCCCCGGCACTTCGCCCAGCGAACCCCGTCCACGCCGGCGAAAGCGCTCAACCCGTTGAGACTCATTCAACAATGCCAGTGCGGCAACTTCGCGGCGGCCGCGGCGAAAGGCCAGTCTACTGCCGCGTTGGTCAATGATTCCCGAAGGGGCTCAGCACCTGCCGCTGCCAGTTCTTCTTGCCCATGCCACCCGACGAGACCTCCTCCAGCCGCGCGATCGGCTCGGCCGTGGCCGGCGCCCGATCCTCCTTCCAGCGCGGAATGAGGTGCGCCTTGCCCGCGAGGCCGAGCGCGATCTTGCTCTCGTGGTCGTAGAGGTCGGCGTAGAGCCGCAGCTTGCCGTCCGCCTCCACGCGGGCCGTGAAGTAGGTGATGTGCACCGGAATCTTGCGGCCGATGTTGACCTGGTTGTTGTGCGCGCCGCCCGGCCCCATGGCGGCGGCAACACGGGACGCGGGCCAGCCCTTGTCCTCCGCCAGCAGCAGCTCGGCCAGCCGCTGCGGGTTGCGCACGCGCATGCAGCCGTGGCTGAAGGCGCGCACGTCGGCATTGAACAGGTTCTTGGTCGGCGTGTCGTGCATGTACACGTCGTGCTTGTTGGGGAAGCGGAACTTGACCGTGCCCAGCACGTTGGTCTCGCCCGGCGGCTGGAAGACGTGGAAGCTGCGGATGTCGGCGGTCGACCAGTCGACCGTCTCCGGATCGATGTCGCGCCCGCCCTTCTGGATGCGCAGCTTGTAATGCGTGAAGAGCCGGGTGCTGCCGCGCCTCAGACTGGGCAGCACGTCCTGCTGCTTGATCGACTCCGGCACGCCCCAGAACGGGTGGAAGATCACCTGCTCCATGTCCTTGGAGAGCACGGGGGTCGGGGTATCGGGCTTGCCGACGATGACGCGCTCGGTGTGGATCACCTCGCCGTTCTTGACCACGCGCAGGGTGAACTCGGGGATGTTGACCCACACGTAGAAGTCGCCGAGGTCCTCCGGCATCCACCGCCACTCTTCCATATTGACGAGCAGCTTGCGCGCGCTCGCCTGTGACGGCGCGGCGACAGGCTTTGCCTTGCCGGCGTTCTTGCCCTTTGCGTCGTCCGCGGCCGGAGCGGTCGCGGCGGGGGGCATCGTCTGACCCGCCCTGAGGGCCAGGTACTTCTGGCGCAGCGCCTCGAACTGGGGATGCTGCGGGTGCAGGAAGCGCAGGAACGCGTCCGGCTGGTCGGCCTTGGTGGCCGCGCGGATCACCTCTCCCGGATCGAGCAGGGGAAGCTGGCGGTCGAGGTTGCGGCTGAGCGTCGCCGGATCGGCGCGGCTGCCGCGGGCGTGACGCGCGTACTTGAGGATGGCGAGGCTCAGCGCCACCTCGGCATCGGCCCGCTGGGCGGCCGAAAGCGCCGCGCCGCCCGCTGCGGGAAGGGTCGGGAGCTGAAAGGCGGACGCCTCGAGGCCCCAGTCGTCGGCACGCCGGATCTCGGCGATGGCGGCCTGCGCCCCCGGCGTCGGGCCCGACGCCGTCACCCACACCGGCACGTAGCCCCGTGCGGCGTAGAAGGCCGCCAGCGCCTCGCGGTCGGCGCGGTCCGCCGCGCTGGCAGCGCTGCCGGCCGCGAGCCGTTCGGTGAGCTCGGCGGCGAGACCCGCTTCGGCGACCGCCGGCGGAGCCGCGGGCTGCGGCGACGGCTCGGCGGCCTTCTCGGCGGGCGCAGCCGAAGCGGCCGCCTGTGCCGCTTGGGCGGCGGGCCCACCCGGCTCGTCTGCTGCCGATGCCGTCAGGGCGGACAGCACAAGCGCCAGAAAAGCAAGGCAAAAACGGTCGACTTGCATGTTCCACTCCCCCGATCCGGACGCAGGCTACAGGAGTCGGGGGACGATTGCGAGGCAGGTCCCCGCGCCGCTCAGAGCGCCGGCTTCCGCGTCAGCATGAATACCGCCTTCTCGCCCAGCAGGTTGTGCATGGTGAGGGGGACCCAGGTGCCGAGCCGCCGCCCCCAGGCGTTGAAGGCCACCGAGCGCTCCACCCGCGCCTCTACCAGCCGGCACAGGTTGGCGAAGTCCTTGATGGTGCACAGGTGCGCGTTGGG
Organism: Hyphomicrobiaceae bacterium; assembly: GCA_035652635.1. Classification (GTDB taxonomy): domain Bacteria; phylum Pseudomonadota; class Alphaproteobacteria; order Rhizobiales; family Hyphomicrobiaceae; genus AWTP1-13. The sequence continues at coordinate 3,761 of DASRDL010000473.1, forward strand.
GCTCACGTACCAGGCATCGGGCAAATTCTCCGTCACCGGCATGCGGCCCGTGAAGGCCAGCTTCGCCCTGACCTGCCAGTGGCCGAAG